>JAUWDQ010000310.1 GCA_030608745.1 Pseudomonadota bacterium
GGAGATGCCACGGAGGATAAGGTAAAGACGGGATTAGCCGGGTTCAACATTCTCCGTCTGGCAACCCACGGGAAGATGAAGGGAAACATTAAGGAGTCCTTTTCTTACTGGCCCCAACGTCCGATGGCAAGGAGGATGGTAAATTATTCCTCAGGGAGATATGGGGATTGCAGTTGTTGGGGTACCAACTGGTCACCCTTTCTGCCTGTGAGACGGCAAGGGGTAAGGAGGCCTCAGGGGATATCATGGTGAGCCTGAAAACGGCCTTTTTGTGGGCGGGAACCCCCACCATAATTGGCCTCCCTTTGGGAGGTGGATGACCAGGCGACGGGGATGTTGATGAAGACCTTCTATCACAATTTGACAAGGCAGGGAAGAGCGGAGGCGCTGAGGAGGGCTCAGGTTGCCCTATTGAAGGTTCCCCGGTATAGTCTATTCCTACTATTGGGCACCCTTTGTCCTGGTTGGGGATTGGCGGTAAAGGGGAGATGCGACCTGCCCGCCTGGGTGAGAGAAGATTAGATAGAAATCGGCAGAGTAAAACAGATCCCGAGGAGGCTCCATAGAAGCCTATTAAAGGATTTGACTTTAATTACCATTGTGATATAAGGGATGGGAGCTCCTGTGATGGTCATCATTACCATCTGAAGAAAAATTCACAACCCCACCCTTCTGGAGTGGCCGACAAGTGCCCCCCAAGCCCCGCCTTGTAGGCCGGGCGAAGGGGCACAATTAAAAATGAGATTTCATTTCCGGGAGGCCCCGCCCTGTGGGCGGGGAGCCTCACTTATGAGAGAAGAGGGTGCTGAGGCAAAGCCTCCGAGAGGTTCTCCGTGCCTTTCCGGAGGCTTTGGTGTTTTAGACCTCCCCGAGAGAACCCGCTCTAATGGAGATAAGGAGACAGTGGCATGCGGCGGATCTTTGAAAGCTCGCACAAATCGGCGCTCTTTTTTGCGTGAGGCGCAAGTGAACCTGGGAATATCATAGGACTACGGAGAAATCCCGTGAAAACGAAAATACTCATATTGTGTTTTATCTCCCTCAGCTTGACTTTGCACCCATTCGCTATTTCTCACGCCCAGAAGCAAAGGCAGCGCGGAGACACAATAAAGGAAGAAGTTAAACAAGTCTGGAAAGGCCAGTATTCCCCTGGGGATCTGGCCAAATGGGAAAAGAGGTTGAGGAAGCTCAGGTCGAGCGAGAGGTGGGGGGGAGTATCCTTGTGTTACAACGCCATCGGCGTGATTCACTTTTACGAGGGAAATTTCGACGAGGCCCTGAAGCATCTGAATCAATCTCTCCAGATAAGCAGAGAGAACGGATTTGAGAAGATGGCCGTGAGGGATCTCCATTGGATTGGGGTTGTCCAAAGGAAGAGAGGGCTCCATGAAGAGGCCCTTAAGAGCTTCAAGGAATCCTTTGAGATCGCAAAAGATGCAGGCATGACGGGGATGGAGGGAAAGAACCTGCGTCAGATCGGATTACTCTTGATAGCCAAGGGCCGTTACCGGGAATCAATGGATTATCTCAAGAGATCCCTTCACATAGCCGAGGAAAGACAGGATGATGGGCTTAAGATGTCCTGTTTAAATAATATCGGCTTGATCCACAGGAATCAGGGGAACTATGAGAAAGCCAAGGACTATTTCACCCGTTCTTTGGAAGTTAGCCAAAAAAGAGGAAACCGCAAGTGGATGGCCTCCAACTACAATGGCCTGGGCGACATTTGCTCCCAACAGAAGGATTATCAATGCGCCTTGAAGTATTATCAACAATCCCTGGCCGTCTCCGAAGAATTAAACGATAGAATGGGCCTCGCCAAAACCTATAACAAGATGGGCAAGATCTACCTGAAAATGAAAGACACGAAAACTGCTCTTCATCATTTTGAAAAATCACGTGTCACAGCGGAAGCTATGGGAGTAAGAACCCTTGTCGCTTTAACATCTCTAAACATCGGCAAGGCCTATGGCCGAATGAGGAGATGGGATGAAGCCCTGGAGAAAACGGATGAAGCCATCAGCATCTTGAAGGAAGTCGATATCCCCGGGGCCTTGCAGGATTGCTATCACACGAAGGGGATATTCTTACAACGAAGGGGAGACATCTCCGGGGCGGAGAAGAATTACCGGGAATCTGTGAAAATCCTTGAGACCCTCAGAAAGGATGTGGCCGGTGGCGAGGAGGAGATGCTGGCTTTTGTGGAAATGAGGGGTCGAGTTTACAAAAGGCTGATTGCCCTTCTCTTGAAACAGGGCAAGACCGCCGAGGCCCTGAAATATCTCGAACGAGGTCGATTGCATAAACTCAGGGACCAGTTCGACCAGTTGAGACCCCATCTAGGCGACGAGGAGGAAGAGAAGGCCAGGAAAAAGGAGAAGAAGCTAAGGGAGCAGATCGAAAAGGCCAGGGCCCAGTTAGCGGAGGAAAAGGCAAAACCAGGGGAGAAACAAAGGAGTGTATTACTGCCAGAATAGTCAATATTCGTATAGGTTAGGGAGAGGTGATGTCTGCCCAAACCAACAAAGGCCTCACCGGACGGATAATC
>JAUWDQ010000175.1 GCA_030608745.1 Pseudomonadota bacterium
GGCCTTGACATCCTTTACGATACCAACTCCCACCACTGCCCCAACGATGGCCTGGGAGGCGGAAACGGGCACACCCACCTGGGTGAATAAGTGGATCGTAATAGCCTGCGATAGCGTCGAAACAACGGCCGAGTAAGCATCCATGGGGACAATGCGCATCCCGACCGTCCTCATCACCTTCCAACTGTATGTCAACACACCGATGGCAATGCTCACTCCACCTACAGCTGATGCTTCCAAGGGGGTTAGCAACCCTGAACCGACATACACCCCGGTCACATTCGCCACATTGTTGGCCCCCAAGGCATAGGCCCCATAACACCCAGCCACGATCAGCCCACCCGTGAGGAAAAAGGACCGAAGTCTTAAATCCAAAATGACCCTTTCGAAGAAAAACCCCAGAACCTTATAGAGCACGATGCTTACAATCACGGCCCCGATGGGAGTCAAGACCCAACATATGACCACCTTATACAACTTACCGAAATCGGCAAACCCATAGACGATGCCGATCCCCAAAAGGCTGCCGATGATCGCCTGGGAAGTGGAGACCGGTAGGGATAAGTAGCTCATTAGGGCCACGGTAATTCCTGCTGCGAGGGCGGATACAAATGCCGTTGTTGAGGAGAGATTCGAAAATTTTCCCACTGTGTCCATGGGTTTATGGCCTTCCAGGAGTGCGCCCATCAAGACGAAAACCGAGATCAATATGATGGCCGTCCTGTATCTGATAATATTAGCTGCGACCCCTGTGCCAAAGATGTTTGCCGCATCGTTACTGCCCAGGCCCCAGCCCAAAAAGATCCCGCTCGAAAGGGTCCACATTCCCCATTACCCCATTCCCAAAGGTTTTTGCTTCCCTTTGTGTTCAAATCTGCGCCTTGAAGATTAAGCTATTCAGGCAATCGGAGGCATCCTCAACGCGGTCCGAGATATCGGCAATCTTCACAAGCCAATGCTGGAGGTGAAGCTTCTGGGCTAAGGGGAGATCGGAGGTGAAGATCCTCCGGGTCAGCTTCCATTCCAAGTCGTCCACATCGGACTCCCTTATCCCGACATCCCTAATCCTCTCTCGAATGATGGACACATCCTTTTCCTTACCTGAAAAGAAATTCTTCGCCGCCTCTTTTAAAGGATCGTAACTATAAATGGAGTCGACGGCGACTTTATGAAAATCCGATTTAAAGTCCTCGGGTATCTCGGGTCGCTGGCTCATGGCGAAATCGCAACATGCCTCCGCGCTGTCTGCAATCTTGTCCACCGCCTCCACCAACACATGAACATCCCCCCGCAGGCTGGGTAAGAAAGCACCGGAAAAGAGCAGCCCCTCAACCTCTCGCCGTATCTCATCAGTCTCCGTCTCTAAATGATCGGTCTTTTTGGCCATCTCCTTAGCCTCATCGATTTCTGCCTTCAGGTAATGGTCGATGGTATCCAGGCTGGCTCGGAGACATTCCTCTATCTTACTAATCTGTTTCAGAATTAAATCAATAACATCCGACTCCTTCTTTACCCAAATCATAGCCGTCCTCCCGGATAGGGGAAAATATCAAAATACTTAATAATGACGTCATTGTAAAAAGTCGAGATTAGACGGCAAAGAAAAAAGATCCAGATGCAAGGCGCGCAAATCCTGAGGAATGGGGCGTACACAGAAGTACGCTGCAGTGACGAAGCATGAAGCGGAACGCAGGAGATGGACTTTTTACGAAGCCGTCAAGGCTCGCTTTCCTGAAAGTACAGATCATCATGGCATAGGGAAGAGATAACGGGAAAATCGGGGGGGAGTATGGCCAACGTTACAATGAAAGAGATGTTGGAGGCAGGGGTTCACTTTGGGCATGAAACGAAGAGGTGGGACCCCAAGATGAAATCCTATATCTATGGGGCCCGAAATGGTATCTATATCATTGACCTCCAAAGAACGGTTCTGTTATTTAGGGAGGCTCACAATTTTATCCGGGACCTTGCGGCCCAAGGGGAATATATCCTCTTTGTGGGGACGAAAAAGCAGGCCCAGGATTCCATATATGAAGAGGCAACTCGATGCAATATGTTCTATGTGAACCGGCGATGGTTGGGAGGAATGCTGACGAATTTCCGAACCGTCAAGAAGAGTATCGATCAACTGAACAAATTGGAAGCGATGAAGAATGACGATATATACTCCCTTCTCCCCAAAAAAGAGGTATTACAATTGGAGAAGCAACGGCAGCGCTTGGAAAAGGCCCTGGGAGGAATAAAAAATATGGATAGGCTCCCAGGAGCCATCTTCGTCGTCGATCTCAAAAAGGAGAGGATCGCAGTAAGTGAAGCAAAAAAATTGGGAATCCCATCGGTTGGGATCGTGGATACCAATTGCGATCCCGATGAAATCGACTACGTTATTCCGGGTAATGACGATGCGATAAGGGCAATACGCCTTTTCTCGAGCAAAATCGCTGATGCCGTAATCGAAGGAAGGCAGATATACGAGAAGACTCTCCAGGAGGAAGAACCAGAGGAAAGGATTGAAGCAGAAGAAGAAGTGCCTGTAGAGGTTCCCCCCGCGGAGGCGATTGCAGACTCCCCTTCTGAGCCGAAGGAAGAACCAGGAGAACCAGAGGAAGGATAGGTAAGTTCCCATGGATATCGATGTATCATTGGTGAAAGACCTGCGGCAGAAGACCGGTGCCGGGATCATGGATTGCAAAAGAGCCCTCAAAGAAACCCAAGGAAACATCGATAAGGCCATCGAATCCTTGAGGCAGAAGGGGCTGGCGAAAGCGACTAAAAGGGTGGGACGCAGGGCCGACGAGGGGTTGATCGGGTCTTACATCCACGCGGGAGGTAGAATTGGGGTATTGGTGGAGGTTAACTGTGAGACGGATTTTGTAGCGAGGACACAGGAATTCAAGGATCTCGTCAAAGATATCTCCATGCATATAGCGGCAACTGATCCCCAATATCTAAGGAGGGAGGATATTCCCGAGGAAATCATACAAAAAGAGAAGCACATCTTGAGGATGCAGGCACTGGAGATGGGCAAGCCGGAAAAGGTTGTCGATCGGATCGTAGAAGGGAGAATGGAGAGGTTTTTCTCGGAAGTTTGCCTCCTTGAGCAAGCCTACGTGAAGGACCTCGATGTGACCGTCGGGGATCTCTTGAACTCCCTTGTGGGGAAGATCGGAGAACGGATTGCAATCCGGCGATTTTCCAGATATCAATTAGGGGAGGAAGCTGACGAGAGCGTCTCATAGACCTCCCATTCCCACTATGGTAAAAAAACCCCGGTTCAAGAGGATTATCTTAAAAATCAGTGGGGAGGTCTTGGTCGGCGAAGAGGAATATGGTATAAGCTCTCGGGTAATACAGGGGATTTCCCATGAAATCAAGGAGATAAAGGAACATGGGATCCAGGTTGCAGTGGTTGTTGGGGGAGGGAATCTCTTTCGCGGGGTAGATGCCAGTTTGAAGGGAATGGATCGCACCGCCGCCGATTATATGGGAATGTTGGCTACCGTGATTAACAGCCTGGCCCTCCAGGATGCATTGGAGAAAATAGGGGTCTATACCCGTGTGCAATCGGCCATCGACATGCGCCAGGTGGCTGAGCCTTATATCCGGAGAAGGGCCATCAGACATCTGGAGAAGCAGAGGGTCGTCATTTTTGCTGGAGGAACGGGGAATCCCTATTTCTCCACGGATACGGCGGCGTCTCTGAGGGCAATGGAGATAGGAGCAGACGCTCTCCTGAAAGCTACCAAGGTGGAGGGTGTCTATGATTCGGATCCAGAAAAAAACAAAGATGCCATTAAGTTCGACCAGCTTTCGTATATAGATGTCCTCAAGAGAAACCTCAGGGTGATGGATGCAACGGCCATCTCACTGTGCATGGATAACCGGCTGCCCATTATCGTCTTTAATGTGAGGAAAAAGGGGAATATCCTCCGAGCGGTCATGGGCGAAAAACTGGGAACAATTATCGGTACGGGGGTAACACATGCCAGAAAAAACCCTCAATGATCTCGAGGAAAAGATGAATAAGACGCTGAAGGCTCTGCAAGGGGATCTCAATAAGGTCCGAACTGGCAGGGCATCCGTTGCCCTTTTCGATGACATCCGGGTGGACTTTTACGGGACTCCGACCCCTCTTAAGCAAGTGGCCACCCTCTCCGTTCCGGAAAGCCGATTAATTATCATCCAACCATGGGATCCTCAAATGATCGGCGAAATCGAGAAGGCCATTTTGAAATCTGAGCTAGGCGTCACCCCAACAAATGATGGAAAGCTCATCCGTCTCACCATTCCCAGGTTGACGGAGGAACGCCGGAAAGATCTGGTTAAGATAATCAAAAAGATGGGGGAAGGGAGCAAGGTGGCTATTCGGAATATTAGGAGGGATGTTAACGAAAACTTCAAGGAAATGGAGAAGGAAAAGTTGATATCCGAAGACGAACTCCATCAGAATTTTGACAAGATACAAAAAGTTACCGATGGCTTTATCCGAAAAATCGACGAAGTTTTACATGCAAAGGAACACGAGATTCTCGAGATTTAGAATCTACCTTCCGAGTCAAAAGGATAGATCTTCAACGATGAGGGGGTGATCCCTTGGCGTTCGTAATAACCGAGGATTGTGTGGCGTGTGGGACCTGTGCTGACGAATGTGAGGAAAATGCGATTGAAGAAGGAGAAGACATTTACGTGATCGATGAGGGAAAATGCACGGAGTGTGGCACATGTATCGAAGTATGTCCAACGGAGGCCATCGTCGAGAAGTAATAGGGAAGAGGGAGGAAGCTTATATCTCCTTCTCCCCTTGGGAAAAGATGTGCGATTCAACTGGTGGTGGGGAGAGTGGCCCCTGACTGACTCAAGCCGGAGCTATCCTGCACGGAGGGTTTCCTCAAACCTGGGAAATCCTCTGTTTATTTGCTTCACTGCTTCCGTGGTAACCCTTTCATGTCTGTGACCAAAAGTTAACCGTTACTTCCCTTCCAGCCGGGTTCGGGTACTGCGATAAATAACAGTGCTGCAGTTCTGCGGTTAAGCAGTTAGAAAAACCTCCTAACGGCAACACTGGGGAACAGAGCACTAAAATTTGGTGGTGCGATAGACAAAAGTGCTGCGGTGCTGCGGTCGGAAGGAAGCAGGGATGAGGGTAGAGGTAAGAGGCAAGAGGAGGGGGTAGGCAGTAAGCAGTAGGCAGGGTAAGGGAAAAGTGTGTTTTGGATTTCTCCTCCTAGATGACCCTTGTCCCTCAGATTACGCTCGAGGGCAACGGAGTCCCCCAGAAAGTCATGAAACCCCAGCTTCGAATTTCCTTGAAAAATAGGTATCTCTGTGATAAATCTAATGTTGATGATTTCGTAAAAAGTCAAGAATGGGACGGCAAAGTAAAAAGTTCCAAATGCAAGGCTTGCGAATCTTGAGGAATGAGGCGTACTTACAGTACGTCGCAATGACGAAAGATGAAGTGTAACGCTGCAGTTGGACTTTTTACGAAGCCGTCAATAGATAAGTTGGGAATATCCAGCTTACTCAAAGAAGCCCCACCGTTTCATCAGGGCCAAGCCAAATGCCAAGCCTATGATCGAGATGCCGAAGCT
>JAUWDQ010000281.1 GCA_030608745.1 Pseudomonadota bacterium
TAAACATCGATCTCATCGAATACCAGAGGACGTGGAATTTCCAAAGAGAGGTGGTGGCTGCCAAGGTCAAATCGGACCTCCCGGATATTCTCATTCTCCTGGAGCATAACCCCGTTGTTACCCTTGGCCGCAGGGGAAATCGCGAACACATCCTGGCCTCACCCGAAGTCCTCACTGCCGAGGGAATCCAAGTCTATCATGTAGAAAGGGGGGGTGAAGTAACTTACCATGGTCCCGGTCAGATCGTCGGCTATCCCATTCTGAACTTGAGGAACTGGCGCCGGGATGTATCCTGGTACATCTTCAACCTGGAGGAAGTCCTTATCAGGACCTTAGGGGATTTTGGGATTGAAGGGACAAGGAATCGTTTAAACCGTGGTGTCTGGGTGAGGGATTCCAAGATCGGCTCCATCGGAGTGGCCATTACGAGGTGGGTTACCTACCACGGCTTCTCCCTAAATGTTTCGCCCAACATGGACCATTATTCCCTTATCACCCCTTGCGGGCTTGATGGGATCGAGATCACCTCCCTGAGGGAGCTTCTCGGAAAAGAACCCGATCGTCATCGGGTGAGAGATGGCATCGCTCGCCACTTTCAAGGGGTCTTCGATTTGAAACTGGTGAGAACGAATATGGAAGATCTAAGAATCACTCTGGGGATGCCCTATCCGGCTCAGAAGAAAACCCGGGGGGATGGTCAAAAGGGTTTACTGGATAGATCCAACGAAACCTTTTTGACTGATGCTTAACTCTCGGCCAGAGCGTACCATATGGAAAACGTGCGGAAACCGCCGTGGTTAAAAAAACGGATATCGCTGGGAAGCGATATTTATAAAGTATACGCACTGCTCAGGGAAGCGCGGTTGCATACCGTATGTCAGGAGGCCCATTGCCCAAATTTGCCAGAATGTTATTCGAGACAAACGGCGACTTTTATGATCATGGGGAATACCTGTACGCGAAACTGCCGGTTTTGTGCCGTAACCCACGAAACCCCTGCTCCTCTGGACGAGGAAGAACCGCGTAGGGTAGCATTTGCTGTTCACCAACTGGGGTTACAGTATGTAGTCATCACCTCGGTCACTCGGGATGACCTGGAGGATGGTGGAGCACAGCACTTTGCCAAAACCGTTTGTGCCGTTAAGGAACAGCGACCCAAAACCTTGGTAGAGTTGTTGGTTCCCGACTTCCTGGGAAATCCCTCTTCTCTGGATATCATCCTCTCCACCCCCCCCGATGTCCTCAACCACAACGTGGAAACCATTCCCCGCCTTTACCCTCGAGTTCGGCCCCAGGCCGATTATCGGCGCTCCCTAGATCTCCTTCGAAGGACTCAATCACGAAACCCATCTGTGCTCACGAAATCGGGGCTGATGCTCGGCCTGGGGGAGAGGAAATCCGAGGTGACTCGGGTCATGCAAGACCTGCTGGATATCGGTTGCAGGCTGCTCACACTGGGACAATATCTTCAACCCTCAAAGCAACACCATCCCGTCATCCGGTACCTCCATCCCGAGGAGTTTGAGGACTATAAAGCACTGGGCGAAAGGATGGGATTCATGACAGTCGCATCGGGCCCCTTTGTCCGGAGCTCCTTCGGAGCAGCCCCAATGTACCGAAAAGCCATGAACATACGCCGGGTATTCGGTCAGCCGATTAAGATCCACACGCCTTGATGTTACGCCTGATCAAGCTGCTGATGAACCCGAATCCAAAGCTGCCTCTGGTCGGGTTCTTTTCCCCATCGGACAGCGATACTTACCTGCGGCCAAACATTCATTACAAGTAGGCACCTTGTAAATTTGGCATACCCAACACGGGACTTCCCTTTCCGTGAGTCAGCGATCACACCCGCCTACCCATGCGTTTCATCTCCGATGGCCTCTTTTGGAGCCAGCTTCCATCAATACCGATTTTGGGAGTTCAAGAAAAGTCCGGGAAGACCTAAAACTACGCCATGTTTCCATAAGGGGAAGGAGAGAAGTAAGAAATTTTTTCAGAGGATCTTGACAGGGGGAGTAATTTATTATTATCTTCCGTATTAGTAACTATTCTCAAAAGAGAAAGAGTATTGTCACCAATTCGAAAATTCATGATGACCCAACAGCGCAGGGTTATTCTCGAAGAGCTTCAAAAGCTCGACTCACACCCGACTGCCGATGAGGTATACGAAAGGGCTCGACGGCGGTTGCCCCGGATCAGTTTGGGTACGGTTTACCGCAACTTGGAGATTCTATCCGAATGCGGCCTTATACAGAAACTGGAGCTGGGAGGGACTCAAAAACGGTTCGATGGCAGGGTAGAAAACCATTGCCACGTTCGCTGCATCCGGTGCGGCCGTATTAGTGACGTCCCCATGGCACCACTCACTACCATTGAGAATCGCATTCGCGGGGCGAGCGATTACGAAATAATTGGGAGTCGGCTGGAATTCATTGGGGTATGTCCACAGTGCAAAAAAGAACATTAGGGAAGGAGCAGAAAGGAGGATTGATCATGGAATTAAGAGAATCGAAGACTGAGAAAAACCTACTGACGGCATTTGCCGGCGAGTCCCAAGCCCGTAATCGGTATACTTACTTTTCCTCCCAGGCCAGAAAGGAGGGCTTCGAGCAAATCGCAGCCATTTTTACCGAAACCGCGGACAACGAAAAAGAACACGCCAAAAGGCTTTTCAAGTTCCTTAAGGGGGGGGAGGTTGAGATCAATGCCTCTTTCCCAGCCGGCGTGATCGGTACCACAGGGGAGAATTGTAAGGCCGCCGCAGCCGGCGAGAACTACGAGTGGATCCAGATGTATCCGTCCTTCGCCAAGATGGCGGAGGAAGAGGGTTTCGATGATATCGCCGCGGTCTTCGGAGCTATCGCCGTCGC
The DNA here is from genome assembly GCA_030608745.1 of Pseudomonadota bacterium. Lineage (GTDB taxonomy): Bacteria > Desulfobacterota > BSN033 > WVXP01. The sequence goes on from JAUWDQ010000281.1 coordinate 2,874, forward strand.
CGAAAAGCAGCACGAGCGGCGGTATCTGGGCCTTTTGCGGAACGTCCAGGAAGGAAGGGTCTTCCGGCGGGATGAAGTGGTGAAGTGGCGATGCCGCAACTGCGGCTATATTTACGAGGGGAAGGAGGCCCCGGAGAAGTGCCCGGCTTGCGATCAT
>JAUWDQ010000172.1 GCA_030608745.1 Pseudomonadota bacterium
CTGATCGAGTATGCGGACCTCTGGGAAGGATGCGGATTCGTTCATCCCCAGGGGTCTTCGGAGACTACCCATAAGGCAAAGGTCCTGATGGAGGTGGCTGTGGAGCGGGCGCGGAGGTTGGAGCCGGTCAAGAAAGGGTCGAGCCAAATCTCGAGGAAAGGTCTTGTCATCGGCGGGGGGATAGCCGGTCTGACGGCTTCCCTGAACTTGGCCCGACAGGGATATGATGTTGCCTTGGTGGAGCGGGAGGATGAGTTGGGGGGGAACGCGAGACATACATGGTATACGCTCAAGGGGTCCGATCCTCAGGTTTTCCTTCGGGACCTCATAGAGATGGTTGAGGGAAACCCCAAAATCGAGATCTTCCGGAAGGCGGAAGTCAAACATCTCGAGAGGTACGGGGGAAACTATCGGACGCTCATTTCCGTCGATGGCCAAGAGAAGTCCCTGGAGCATGGGGCGATCATCTTGGCCAACGGGGGAAAGGAGATCAAACCCCACGAATACCTCTACGGCCAGGATTCGCGCGTCGTCACACAGCGGGAGCTGGAAGGCCTCATTCATTCGGAAGATGAGAGGATAAGGGATCTCAAGAGGGTGGTGATGATACAGTGTGTGGGCTCCCGGGATGACGAACACCCTTATTGCAGCAGAATCTGCTGCGGCCACGCGATGAAGAATGCGCTCAAGCTCAAGGAGATGCAGCCTGATATGGACCTTTTCATCCTGTATCGGGATGTCCGGACGTATGGATTCTACGAGCACGCCTATTCCGGCGCGCGGGACAAGGGGGTAATCTTCATTCGGTATGATCCGGATCGTAAGCCCCAGGTTATTTCCCGAGATGGCGATCTCACGATCTCAACCGTTGATCCCGTGATCGGGGCAAAGGTGGAGCTCCCGGCGGATTTGTTGGTCCTGAGCACCGGCATAGAGCCCAATGATAATGAGCGCCTCGCCGAAATCACGGGGGTTGAGTTGAACCCGGATGGTTTCTTCATGGAAGCCAACCCCAAGTCGGCACCATTGGATTTCGTGGACCGTGGAAAGTTTTTCTGCGGCCTCGGTCACTCCCCCAATTTCATCGAGGATTCCATCGCCCAAGCCGAAGCGGCATCCATGAGGGCGGGGGTGTTGTTGTCCGTGGGCGAGATCGAGCACAATGACCATGTTGCATATGTTAACCATCGATTGTGCTGCGGCTGCGGCCTTTGCATTTCCGCTTGTCCCTATGGCGCCAGGTTCATGGATGAAGAGATCTGGAAGGCCGAGGTCATGGAAGATGTCTGCCGGGGCTGTAGCTCCTGCGTTGTCGTCTGTCGCAATGGAGCCTCACAACAGCATAACTTCGAAAAGGCTACGGTGATGGCTATGGTGGATGCGGCCGTTACGTAGGGAACGTTCAGGGGATCATTTACTGGAGGCCTTATGGAAGAATTCGAACCGAGGATTATCGCATTTCTCTGCCATTGGTGTACCTATACGGGGGCAGACCTGGCGGGAACGACAAGACAGCAATATCCGCCTAATATTCGCATCATCCATATGATGTGCTCCGGCGCAGTGGATACCATTTATATTTTGAAAGCCCTCATCGACGGTGCGGACGGGGTTCTTGTCGGGGGATGTCATCCAGGGGATTGCCACTATCAGACGGGAAACTACAAGGCCCGGAGACGGGTTGCCATCCTCAAGGAAATCCTCGATCAAGCCGGCTTCACGGAAGATCGAATCTGGCTCAGGTGGATTAGTGCCAGCGAGGGGAAGCTCTTTGCTGATACGGTGACTCAAATGGTGGAGGAGTTAAAGAAGATGGGCCCGAACCCCATGAAAAAGCTCTGGCTTGCCTGAGAATGAACGTTGGAATTTAAGGAATCGGAGGTCACATGAGTAAGAGCGCGATGCTGGAAGTAAAGAATAATGATCCCATTGGGACATTGCGGGATTTCTTCCGCGATCTCTTGGAGAAGAAGGTCGTTGACGCCCTTTTGATACCCAAAAAGCTTCCGTCGGGCGACGGGTATTGTCAAACGCTGATCCGCGATCCCGAACTGTTAGTCGACGTTAATCCGTTCGCTCCTACCTTGCCCGTCCAGTCAGCGAAGCTCATTTCTCATCTCACGATCATGGATCCGGGATGTAAGGTCGGTGCCGTGTTGAAATCGTGCGAGATTCGTGCTGTGATCGAGTTGGTTAAATTCCTTCAGGTGAAGCTGGATAGATTGATCCTCATAGGAGTAGATTGCCCAGGGACCTATGAACCATCAGACTATGCCAAGATGAGCCGGGAAAAGGGGAAAGGGGGTTCCATCACAGGGAACTTATTGAAGGGTGCCCGAGAAGGAAAGATCAAACCTCAAGATGGGTACGATCTCCGGCTTGCGTGTCAGATCTGTGAGTATCCGAATCCACAAAACGCAGACGTCATCATCGGATTATTTGGTCACAACCCTCAAAAGGAGATCTACGTTGAACTGCGAGACGGATTGGCCGGTGAATTGGCTGAAAAGGGGATCTTGGCCACCACCGAGAAAGGGTCGTCTTCGAGAGATTCGGTCATTGAGAGACTCACGGAGGAACGGCTCAAGAGGAGGGATGAGGTCTTCGATGCCTTTCGGTCTCGGGTGAAGAACCTCCAGGATCTCATGGATGCACTATCGACCTGTATCCGGTGTCACAATTGTATGGTGGCGTGTCCCATCTGCTACTGTAAGGAGTGTGTCTTCAAGACCCCTACCTTTGAACACAAAGCCGATCAGTTCTTGCGGTGGGCGGATAGAAAGGGAGGAGTGAGGATGCCCACCGACACGCTGCTCTTTCATCTGATTCGTCTCTCCCATATGGTGACTTCCTGCATTGGCTGCGGGCTCTGTGATAGTGCTTGCCCCAATGACCTCCCAGTGGCTACCTTATTCAGGGCTGTTGGGCAGAAGGTCCAGGGGTTGTTCGATTACACTCCGGGGAGGAGCGTGGACGAGGAACCTCCCGTTGCCACCTTTAAGGAGGATGAACTCCAGGGGGAATCGGGGACGACCTAATCGAGAAGGGATATTCAGCATTCTTGGTCTTCAATAGGAGGCATATCAATGGGTAGAAAGAAAAGGGAAGCCCCTCCATCCAAAGGGGAGGGGAAACCAGCCGAAGAGGTTCCCAAGGTTCCCATCTTCATCATGGGGAAGAGGTACGAAGTCCCCGCATCGTTAACCATTCAGAAAGCCTTTGAATACGCCGGATACCAGTTAATCAGGGGATGTGGATGTCGTGGGGGCATATGCGGGGCTTGCGGGACGGTCTATCGATTTCCGGATAGTCAAAAGATCGAAGTAGGGTTGGCTTGTCAGACCGTTGTGCAGCCCAATATGTACCTGACCATGATCCCCTTTTTCCCGGCCAACCGGACAATCTATGATCTCGAAAAGATAAGGCCTGATTTGGAGTCCTTGATGAAGCTCTACCCAGATGTGATGCGATGCGTTCAGTGTAATACCTGTACGAAGGCCTGTCCCATGGATATAGAGGTCATGGATTATATGGCGGCTGCCATGCGGGGTGATTTGGCCAAAGTTGCCGAGCTTTCCTTCGACTGTGTCATGTGTGGCCTCTGTGCCTCGAGGTGCCCCGCCGAGATCGCGCAATACCATATCGCCATTTTAGCCCGTCGCCTCTACGGGAAATACATCCTCCCCAAATCGGAGCACACCGATGCGATGGTCAAACGGATCGAAGAGGGGACGTATGAGTCCAAGGTGGAGGGTTTGATGAAGACTGACGAGGACCAACTCAAAAAACTGTACAATGAGAGGGAGATTGAACCAGAGAGGGCCGGGGAGGATTGGATACCGAAGGATACACAGTATCTGTGATGTTCATTATTTAGAAATTAGGATTTGGAATTTGCTTGTATTTTTCCTACACGCAGATATTTTCGAACAGCAAAGAGCGACTTTTTCAGAGATCTCAAAGTGAGGGAGAAGGATGGCAGGATATACGCCAGAGTTGAAGGGATTAATTAAGAAAGTGGAGGAGACGAGGCCCGCGAGGGTCGAGAGGAAGAAAAGGGGAGAGGAACTCCCCATGTTATCGCTTCGGGAAAGGGAGGAGAGGCTGAAGTATCACCCCGATTATAAGGGGGAGTCCCGCCGCGAAATCAGGGTTGGGCCCAATAAGGGGTATGCCATTCCCCATGAGATCGTTGATATCCTGGAGGCCAGAAGCAGGGTCGATCCCGACGAAATCGATCTATCGGCGATCGACCATGAGACGGATGTGTTGATCATCGGGGGAGGAGGCGCGGGCACGGCCGCAGCCTTATTGGCCCAAGAGCAAGGCGTGAAGGTCATTATCGCGACGAAGTTGAGACATGGCGATGCCAATACCATGATGGCCGAGGGGGGTATCCAGGCAGCGACAAAGGGAGATAAGGATTCGCCTTACTATCACTATCTGGATGTGATGGGAGGAGGTCACTTCAAGAACACCCCTGAATTGGTGCGGACACTGGTTATCGAAGCACCCAAGGTTATCGCCTGGTTGGAGTCCATGGGGATGATGTACGACAAAACTGAAGATGGTACGATGCGAACGCTCCATGGAGGTGGTACATGCCGGCAGAGGATGCACTGCGCCGCGGACATCACCGGGGCCGAAATCATGAGAACCCTCAGGGATGAGGCCAGAAATCGGATCGAGGATATCAAGGTATTGGAATTCTCCGCCGCGGTTGAGCTGATCTTGAACGAGCACGGTCATTGCGCCGGCGCCGTTTTCTATAACATGGAGACGGAGGAATATTTTAACGTCAGGGCGAAGGCGATTATTATGGCCACCGGAGGTTCGGGGAGGCTCCATTATCAGGGATATATGACTACAAATCACTATGGTGCGACGGCTGACGGTTTGGTAATCGGGTACCGGGCAGGGGTGGAGCTATGTTTCCTCCATACGTACCAGTACCATCCTACGGGAATCGTCTATCCGGAGCAGGCCGAAGGCCTCCTGATCACGGAGAAGTTCAGGGGGGCGGGGGCAAATGTTCTCAACGTTGACGGAGAGCAATTTGTAAACGAGAGGGAACCGAGGGATGTCGAATCCGCCACGGTTATCAGGGAATGTACGGACGTAGGCAAGGGAGTCCCGACACCAACGGGAAAGCTTGGGGTATGGCTCGATTCTCCCATGATCGACATGTTGAGGGGAGAGGGGACCGTGCAAAAGGAGTTTCCGGGAAAGCACATTCTCTTTCGGCGTTACGGGATTGATATCTCGAAGGAGCCCATGCTGGTCTACCCCACTTTGCACTATCAGAATGGAGGGTTGGAATTCAATCCGGAAGGCGAGACGGTAATCCCGGGCCTGATCGTTGCCGGCGAGGTGACGGGAGGAATCCATGGGGAGAACCGTCTCATGGGGAATTCCCTCCTTGGTGTCTGTGTTTTTGGTCGGATCGCCGGGAGGACTGCGGCGGCCTATGCCAAGGAGAGGGCAAAGGAGGGAAGGTTAAGCCTTGAGCACGTCAAGAAATATCATGGGGAACTGGAGGAATCTGGGATTGTTACGGACAGGGTGGCTCCGATGCTGCTTCCCGACTACGGCAATCCTGAGGTGAGGGAAAGGCAGTTGACTGCCCACTATGTGGGGACTATCCGGTAAGAAGCCGGCATCGGAG
>JAUWDQ010000181.1 GCA_030608745.1 Pseudomonadota bacterium
CGGTCTCACATACCGGAGGTCACTGGTTCAAGTCCAGTTGGGCCCACCAATGATTTCAAGGGGTTAGGTGCTTTGCCTAACCCCATTTTTGCTGTTTCCCGGTGGAAATGATATCAAAATTAGGCTTGACTTCTTGGTCGACGTAATCTATTAGAATTTATAGTCCTTTGGATTTACGGTTTCAATTTTAATCCTTGAGGTGAGATTATGTCAGGTCATTCGAAATGGAGTACCATTAAGCGGAAAAAGGGAGCGGCCGATGCCAAGAGGGGGAAGCTCTTTACCAAATTGATCAAGGAGATATCGATAGCAGCGAAAATGGGGGGAGGCGATCCCGAGGGAAATGCCCGGTTGAGGACTGCCATTGCCATGGCCAAAACCGAGAATATGCCCAAGGAGAATATTGAAAGGGCGATCAAGAAGGGGACGGGGGGGTTAGAGGGGGTAAACTATGAAGAGCTGACATATGAAGGATATGGACCGGGTGGCGTGGCAATCATAGTTGAGGTGCTGACGGACAACAAGAATAGAACCATTGCGGATATTAGGAATAGCTTCTCCAAGCATAATGGAAATCTCGGGGAGTCCGGGTGTGTCTCGTGGATGTTCACTCTGAAGGGCCTTATTCTTTTCGATCAGGATAAAGTTGACGAAGAGAGGTTGATAGAGGCTGTCCTCGATGTGGGAGCGGAGGACATTAGGGAACGGGAGAGGGAATTTGAGGTGATTACGGATCCGGCCCAATTTGAAGATGTCAAGAGGGCTGCTCAAGATGCGGGATTAGAATACTCCTTTGCAGAGGTGACCATGATTCCTCAAAGCACCGTTCGGCTTCTGGGAAAAGAGGCTGAGCAGATGCTGAGGTTGATGGAGCGTCTCGAGGATTCCGATGATATTCAGAGAGTATACGCCAATTTCGATATCCCCGATGAGGTGATGGAGAGACTGGCGGCGTAGAAAATAACGCCCGTCGTCTGATTGCAGTAATTATCATTAAGAGATATACGAGTCCAAACAGCAGGGGCACAGAGACTATTCAGAATATAAGGATGTAGGAGCCTTTATTTTCGTCATTGCCTTCGTTCCGCGGTACCTTATAAGCCCCTCCCCCCCGGAAAATCCTCCTGTTGTTCTTTCTTTAGGAAATCTTTAAAACATAGAGAAGGCATCGGGAAGGGATTGCAATCCGTTGCCCCTGGTTGTATACTGGGAAACGGTAGCGGGAAATGTTTTACGATTTCATGGGTTATGGGGGAAACCGTGAGGGTCATAGGGATTGATCCCGGCTTAGCCAAAACGGGATTTGCCATTGTCGAACCCCTTCAGAAGGGTGGGCGAGTTTGCCACTCTGGCAATATACACACGGGTCCGGAAAATCCCCTTGAGGATCGGCTATCGATCATTTATCATGAATTATCGCGGGTATTGCAAGAGTGGAGCCCCGATTTGATGATTTTGGAGGATGTCTTCGTCGTGGATCGGTTTCCGATGGCGGCCATGAAACTGGGGGAGGTGAGGGGTATTATCCGGCTGGCTGCGAAAAATATGAGCATCCCCATATCGGAGATGAAGCCTACTGAGGTGAAGAGCGCATTGACGGGAAGCGGAAGGGCGGGTAAAGAGCAAATCAAACGAGTAGTTCGGAGGATCTTAAACATTGAGGATAAGATCAAATCCGATCATATCTCCGATGCGATGGCACTGGCGTTGACGGGTTTAACCCGAAACGGTCTATTTCGTTGGTGACGTGTGGACGGAAATGATACGGTATATCAAAGGGCTTTTGCTGAAGAAAGAGGATGATCGAGTGGTGATTTTGGCCAACGGAGTTGGGTATGAAATATTACTACCAACCGTCGTGAGGCAGACCTATAATCACAAGAAGGCCGGAGAAGATGAGGTGGAGCTCTATATCTCCTTCCACCAGACCCCGCAGCAGCCAAAACCGCAGCTCATCGGTTTCAATTTTGAAATAGAGAGGGAGTTTTTTGAGAAACTTATTACGGTAAAGGATATTGGACCAACCCTTGGGGCGAAGGCCCTCATATTGCCCATTCCCAAGATCGCCAGAGCCGTCGAGGAGAGAGATGTCGATACAATAATGCGGCTGAAGGGAATCGGAGAACGGAAGGCCGAGATGATCATTTCCGCCCTCCGGGGTAAGGTGGGAAAATTTGCCCTCATGAGGGAAGATGCGATTTCCGTCGTGCCTGAACCCGAGGATTTTCGTAAACAGGTCGAAGAGGTCCTGGTGAGGGATTTAGGCCATAAGGTCAGCGAGGTTCACCAAATGGTCGATGATGCCATAAGGCGGAATCCATCCATATCCTCGCCAGAGGAATTGTTCGAGGAGGTTTATCGAAGCCGGAGTTGATAGGGGGATGTCCCATGGAAGAGGGGGTTCTTGAGGAATCAAGGGTTCGGGTTGAGGCCGATCAGATCTGGGATTTGAGGCCCAAGAGATTATCCGAGTACATCGGTCAGCCTCGAGTCGTCGAATCCCTTGAGATCGCCATAACAGCGGCGAGGAAGAGGAAAGAACCCTTGGATCATGTGTTACTCCATTCTCCACCGGGGCTGGGGAAGACGACATTGGCCCATATTATAGCAACGGAGATGGACGTCAATATCGTGACCTCCTCTGGTCCGGCCATCGAGAAGGGGGGAGATCTCATCAGCATACTCACCCATTTGGAACAGGGAGATGTTTTATTTATCGATGAGGCCCATCGGTTGTCCAAAGTCATTGAAGAATTTTTATATCCGGCCATGGAAGATTTTTGCATCGACTTCATCTTCGACAAAGGGGTTCATGCAAGAAGCCACCGGTACCGCTTGGAGCAATTCACCTTGGTGGCGGCGACCACTCGATCGGGGCTCCTTTCAGCCGCACTGAGGGAGCGCTTTGGAATACAGAGGACTTTGGAGTTCTATACGGTCGAAGAGCTGTGCAAAATCGTCGAGCGATCGGCCTCCATATTGAAGGTCTCCATCGACGAGGAGGGGACATACGAGATTGCCAAGCGCTCCCGTGGAACCCCGCGCATCGCCAATAGACTTCTGAAGCGGGTGAGGGATTATTGCCAGGTCAGGGCAGAAGGGGTGATCGACAAGGAGATCGTTGACGAAGCACTGAAATTGGAAGGGGTCGACGAGATCGGACTTACCGATTTGGACCGATGGTTTTTGGAGACGATTATCCGCTACTACAAGGGAGGGCCAGTGGGTTTAGAGGCGATTGCTGCCACATTGCAAGAGGAAACGGATACGTTAGTGGATATGATAGAGCCCTACCTGCTCAAGATTGGTTTCGTCATAAGAAAGCCCAATGGAAGGAAGGCCACGGAATTGGCCTATCGCCATTTTGGCCTTTCCTTCCCCCACGGTTCTGAGAAACAGCTTTCCCTTGGATGATCGGTCCAGGGGGGTAAAGAGAGGGGGTTGGGAAGTAGGGAGTTGGGTTGAGGGGAAGATCGGGAATCTCAGTGTATATCGGTTGGCTTCACTTCATCCTCATATCCAGGTATTTCAAAATCACCCTTTTTCTTAAACTCGTATCCCTTTTGCGTCAGACTCAGTCGAACAACCTTTCCGGAATCGCCTAAAGAGCCGAGGTCCTTTCCGTTAAAAGTCACAATCACCCCACCGGCATTGCCGATTTTCAGCTTAATGTGGTCATCCGCACGTTGGGAGAAGGGTTGGCCGGCCCTTAAGGTGATTTCCCGGGGGAGATGGGAGTCCACTTGGAAGGCGATCCAGGTTTCCTCGATGGCCTGGATCTGAAGGGTCAAATCCCCGCGATCCATCTCCTTCGGTTCGCTTATTCTTTCGATGAGTTGGGTTTGGTCGGGAGGGGCTTCTTTGATCACAATGGTCTCTTCGAGAACTGGGGCTTGTTCCAGAGAAATAGTTCCCCCGACAGGAGGGGCCGTCTCTTCCTTTTCCGGGACGACAGGAGGTGGAAGGGTTTCCTCTTGAACCACTGGGGTTTCCTCCACGGTCGCTGGCCCAGGTTCTTCCCTATCCTTGGTTTGCCTCCAGGGACTGAAGAGGATAATGCCGAGGCCAACCATTACGATAATTGACCCAAACAAAAGTGCTTTGTTCCACCCCTTCTTCCGTTGCGCGGAAGGTCCCTTCTCCTCGTATCCATGGAGCTCCTTAAGATCGCTCTCGTACCGGAGGACCACATCGCGGGGGTCTAGCCCGACGTGTTTCACGTATGCGACGAGAAATCCCTTTACAAAGACAGGGGTGGGGAGAAGGTCGTAGCGATCTTCTTCGATGGCCTTCAGGATGTTTTCCCTGATTTTCGTGGCCGTTGATATCTCTTTCAGGGAGACATTTCTGAGCTCGCGTTCTCTCTTAAGATATTTGCCGACGGTTTCCATTGGGCTGCGGTTTCATTCAAGGATATTGATAATTCTTATAATAAACACCCGGGATTAAGTCAAGGCCATTGAGTTCTGAAGTTTGAAGATCTCAACGATAGCCCAATTTTTTCAAGGCCGTTTGGCTCTTGCTCCAATTTTTTTCCACATTGACCCAACACTCCAGGTAGACCTTCGCTCCCAAGAAATCCTCAATCTTCCTTCGGGCATCGCTTCCTATTTTCTTCAGTGCTGCCCCCTTTTTGCCAATGATAATCCCCTTTTGAGAGGACTTCTCAACGTGTATGATTGCCCGTATGACGATAAGGTTCCGATCCGCTTTTTCCTTAAATTCCTCGGTGGAGACGGCGACGGCATAGGGGATTTCCCGATACGTATTTCGAATGACCGTTTCCCTTATTATTTCAGCAACAAGGAATCGTTCCGGCTGGTCTGTGATCATATCCTCGGGGAAATATTGAGGGCCTTTTGGGAGCACTGTGAGAATTTCCCCCATTAATCGATCTATTCCATCTCCTGAAAGGGCGGAAATGGGGATAATCTGAGAGAATTCAAATAGATGACTATATGCATCGATCAGGGGGAGGAGGCTTTCTCTTTTGACGCGATCCACCTTATTAATGAGCAGGATTACGGGAAAAGGGAGCTTCGAGAGGAATTCAAGGACATGGTGGTCTTCTTCCCCTATTGAGTGACCCGCCTCAACCATGAGGAGAATGAGATCGACATCTTTGCATGAGGCCAAAGCCACGTCGACCATATACTTGCCGAAAAGGGATTTTGGTTGATAAATCCCCGGGGTATCGAAGAAAATGAGCTGTGCATTTTCGAGATTTTTGATCCCGAGAATTCGATTTCGGGTCGTCTGTGGCCTGTTGGAGGTGATCGTGATTTTCGTTCCCAGGATCCTGTTGAGTAATGTCGATTTTCCCACATTGGGGGGGCCGATAATGGAGATAAATCCCGATCGAAACTCATTCATCGTTTTTCAGGGGCAATCGATTTAAAATGATTATTATACTATAAATAATTTCCAGTATTTGTCAAATTCGCCCTGGATGAGGGTTTTCATTGAATTTTGGGAAAACCCT
>JAUWDQ010000070.1 GCA_030608745.1 Pseudomonadota bacterium
ACTCTTCTCCTTACTCTCTTCACCTTTACCCTCCCCATCGGGATCAAACGGCCCTCGCCAGGGTGAAGACGTCGACTCCCACTGCCCCTGCCTTCAATAATTCCCCGGCGCATTCATTGACCGTCGACCCGGTGGTCATCACATCATCGATCAAAAGGACCCGCTTCCCTCGGACCGCTCCCGGATCCGCCACGGCAAAGGAGCCCTTTACATTTTTCTCCCTTTCCTTGGTGCTTAAATTAATCTGGGGGGGAGACCATCTGATCTTCTTCAAGAGGAATCCTTCACAGGCAATGCCCGTCCTCCGCCCGATAGCCCTGCCCAATATCAATGCTTGATTAAATCCCCTCTCCCTCAGCCGCTTTGGGTGCAATGGAACGGGCACCAGAAGATCATATGAGCCATAGTCAATAAACGGATAGCCCCTGTCCAAAAGCCCGACCAAGGACTTGGTCAGAAAGGACTTCCCCTTATATTTCAACAGATGGATCGCCTCGCGTATCGGCCCCTCATAGACCCCCAGGGCCCTGGCCGAACCGAAATGCCATTGCCTCCCAAGGCATTGCCCACAGAGGTGACCCTCCCCCATCTCCAGAGGGAAGGGAAGGCCACACGTTGGACAGAGGGGGGGTGAAATGAAACGGATATCCCGGAGGCAACCCGGGCAGATTTCCGCCGTGTTATCTTCAATCAAGGAGGTACCACAGAAAGCGCAGAGGGGAGGGAAGATCAGATCGATCAACCCTTTGACAGTCCCTTTCATCTTCCTCCATGGAGAAGGTTTTTTCTCTTTTATTATCCAAAACTGGCTGCCCTTCCCCATTCACCTTTCCTATGGGATTTTGAATGAAAAGGAGGTATTTGTCAATCACATTGAAAGAGGGGAGGGAGCCCTTGGAGTCACCTCTTTTTGGAGAAAAAGGAGAATCTTTATTTGATGATCTCGTAAAAAGTCAAAATTCGATGGCAAAGTAAAAAGCTCCAAATTCAAGGCGCGCAAATCCTGAGGAATGAGGCGTACTTACAGTACGCCGCAATGATTTACCCTGTTAAATATTTTCTTTGTTTGATGTTACTGTTTTCAAGCAGCTTCTATATCCCATATCTCCTTGATATGGCTGCCTTCAATTTAACAGGGCAGGGGATGAAGTGTAACGCAGCAGTTGGACTTTTTACGAAGCCGTCAGTTTTATTATGATCATTTACCCCTTTCAACAAAAATGCCCCTTTTATGGGGCTTGCTTGAGCCCTGCTGATGTATGGGAAATACATCTGGATGAATCCATGAAGGGTCCGGTGCTTACTCCGGTTTCATTTGACAATAGGTAATTTTAGGCTTACTAAAGAACCGAGGGACCTACCATTAGCTGGGAATCGTGATCAGGACGGTACGCTCCTGGTGGTTAAAAGTCTAAATCTCTACTCAGGTGGGACCCGAAGACAGGGATACAGAGCTTCGCGACGGGACTTATGGGGCCAGCAGACTTCTGCGTAGTTCCCGAGGCGGGGGGGAATTACTGTGGTTGTGCCTGACTTGGCCAAAAGCGAGCTGCCTATGATACACGTCTTCAAGTAGCCGGCAGGTGGAGCGGGGCGTGCAGAAGAAAAGGGGATCTTTCAAGTGTCCTTTTGGAAGATATCGGAGAAGAAAGACAATTTTGAGGTCTTTGCCCAAGTGGAGGTGCTTGGCGATGACTTGTTGGTGGTCCTCTGGGGTGGGACAAGTCCGCATATTGGGGCCATCGGAATGGCCCAGCCCCGGACCAGTTTAAAGGATCCCAAGACAATAAGTGCTACCAGTTCGGCCTTCACGTTCTTAGGACATAAAGAAGATGTGGTAGCCAAGGCGATGTCAGAAGAGTTGGCGAGGAAGTTGAACAGAAAAGTGGTGGTAGTTGCCGGGATGCATTGGAAGGGATTGCAGGATGAAGGTATAGAAGAAGTCATTGGCATCTGTCAAAGACTTAAGGACAGGATACTAGAGGGGGATACGGAGATTATGAAGCGGATCATCGTGGGGGTTACCGGGGCCTCGGGTGTTATCTATGGGATACGGTTACTGGAAGTGTTGAAAGATCTAAAGATGGAAACTCATTTGATCCTAACCGAGCCGGCCAAACAGAACATTCTCCTAGAGACCACCTTTACTGTTGAAGATGTGGAAGGATTGGCTTATAAGATTCATAATATTAAGGACTTAGCAGCTCCAATATCCAGCGGTTCCTTCAAGACTAATGGGATGGTGATCGCCCCCTGTACCATAAAGACCCTTTCCGGGGTAGCCCATTCATATAGTGAAAACCTCTTGATCAGGGCCGCCGATGTAACCTTGAAGGAGCGGCGGCGGTTGATTTTGGTGGTGAGGGAGACACCACTGCATAAGGGTCATCTTGAGTTGATGAATAGGGTCGCTGACCTGGGAGGGATTATCTTGCCCCCTGTCCCTGCCTTTTACCATTCTCCCCGAAGGATCGAGGACTTGATCGATCATACGATAGGTAAGATACTGGACCTCATGAAAATAGATCACTCCCTTTATAAGAGGTGGGAAGGGTGAAAAAAAGGAAAAGGGGAGAGGCTCCTTTTCCCCTTTTCCTTTTCAGGGGGATTCCTCCGAAACCTTCTCGAGCTCTTCCTTGCATCTGACACAATACCGTGCGTTGGGCATGACTTCAAGGCGCTTCAACGCGATGGGTTCTTCACACTCCTCGCACATCCCAAAGCTTCCGTTCTCGATGCGATCCAAGGCCTCGTCCACCTCAATCAATTTGGCCCTTTCGTTCTCGCTCAAACTCATGAGGAGATGGCGATTGTAAATGATGACGGACTCATCCCCGATATCCTGAATCCCGTTCTGGCCAATCTCCTGGGCAGACCCATCTCGTTGTCTCAATTGTCCGATAATCTCCTCCCTCGTTTGAAGTAACCTCTTTTTAAACCGTTCCGCTAATTTAGGCTCCATTTTCCTTCCGTACAAAGTAGCCTAACTACTTACCTTGGCCCCCAGGTTGGATCTCCTTGCCTTCTGCTCCACCCTATCCACCCTGGGTGCATCGAGCCAAAGTCCTTCCAGATCGTAAAATTTCCTAATCGGGTCAAGGAAGACATGAACCACCACATCGTCGTAGTCCATCAAAATCCACTTCCCCCTTTCAAACCCCTCTATTCCCAGGGGACGGACGCCCATCTTCTTCAAATCCTCCTCTATGGAACGGGCGATGGCCTGGACTTGGCGATCCGACCTCCCGCTACAGATGAGGAAGTATCCAGTAAGGGAGGAGATGCTCTGCACATCTAAAAGGACCAGGTCGAAGGCCTTCCTCTCCAAAGCGGCGCGGACGCAATAGAGTGATTTTTCCCTCGAACTCGTAAACTTACGATTATCTTGAACCATCTTTGGCAATTTTGAAATGGTATCCTATTCTAATCCCCCTTCGTCTTGTAAAAATGGTGTCGCTTGATGTATCGCTCCACCTCGCGGGGAAGGAGATATCGTATGGACCTCCCCTTGCTTACCTCTTCCCTGATCTTGGTGGAGGATATGTCCAAGAAGGTAACCCCTTGCAAATAAATCGAATATTCATTTCGATGGATAAAGCGGTCTCCCCCTTCATCGTAGACGAAGGCATCGGCTATTTCCGGGGGAAGAATGGTAGCCGAAGAGGGCTTATCGAAGCCCGGCCGTGTCATCACGATAAAGTGGCATAGCGAGAAGAGTTCTTGAAAGGATTTCCACGTTCCAATCTCCAAAAAGGCGTCCATGCCCAGAATGAAGAACATCTCCAAATCGGGACCATACTTCTCCCTGAAAAATTGGATGGTCCCGATGGAATAGGACTTACCCGGTCTCTTCAATTCAATGTCGGATGGGGAGAAGTGTGGATTGCCCGAGATCGCCAACCGCACCATCTCCATCCGGTGCTCGCCCGGAATTCCACCTTCAACTTCCTTATGAGGGGGCACTGCCGCAGCGATGAAAATGACCCTTTCCAGATCAAACCGTTCCCGTATCTCTTCTGCTGCCCTTAGATGCCCTAAATGGATGGGATTGAACGTTCCGCCGAAGATTCCTATCCTCACCCCTCACCTCAGCCCTTGCAACCCTATCCGCCCCAAACGGGTAATGTTATGACAGTCAACCCACCGACACTATATGGTCAAAGGGATAAAGCCCTACCATAACCGCTATGGCTTTCTATACCCTTTCCAAACCCCTTTCCCTACCCTCCTCAACCCGATGAATAACTTCCCTCATCAAATCTTCCACTCCCTCCCCCGTTAAAGCTGAAATGGGAAAGAGCTGTATCTCCATCGCTTCGAATCTTTCCTTGAGCTCCTGAATTCTGCCTCGAACGTGCTTCAGGTCAATCTTGTTGAGGGCAACCAGCTGGGCCTTATCCAATAAGCTCACGCTGAAGGCCTCCAACTCGCGGTTGACGGACCGAAAGTTTTCGATGGGATCGGAACAGCAGGGGTCAGAGATGTCGATGAGATGGATAACCAGGTTCGTCCTTTCGATATGCCGTAAAAACCTCACACCCAGTCCTGCACCACGATGTGCTCCCTCAACCAATCCGGGAAGGTCGCCCACGACGAATTGACTAAATTCACCGGACTTTGCTACACCGAGGTTAGGAATGATGGTTGTAAAGGGATAATCGGCGATCTTCGGCCTTGCCGAGGATATCCTTGCCATGAGAGTCGATTTTCCGACATTTGGATATCCGATCAACCCCACATCGGCTAAAAGCTTCAATTCCAGGCTCAAGCGCCTCTGCTCGCCCTTTTGGCCCTCCCCTGCCCGGGAAGGCGACGGATTTGTTGAGGAGGTAAATCGAGCATTTCCCCTTCCCCCCTTACCTCCCTTGGCCACCACACATTTTTGTTCCTCTGCGGTTACGTCCTGGATGAGTGCACCGGTTTCCACATCCTTAACGGTGGTTCCCATGGGGACCCTGATAACGAAATCCGCTCCCCTCCTTCCGGATCGCTTCCTTTTGCCGCCGGGCTCGCCATTTTCGGCCTTAAAGTGCCCTGGAAAAGAAAATTCCAAAAGGGTTGACAGATGTGGATCACCTGATAGGAGGATATCCCCTCCCTTTCCACCATCCCCTCCGTCTGCTTTCCCTTTTGGAATGAATTTTCCTCGCCCGAAACTTACACAACCCTTACCGCCATCACCTGCCTTAACCCATATCTTCGCTTCGTCCACGAATTTCGTCGTCCCGGCGATGCCGGTCTTGAACCTCTTAAGGGGCATAGACGCTGACCTGTTTTCGGTTCCCTCCCTTGCTCTCGAACTTCACAACCCCATCTGCTTTCGCGAATAGCGTATAATCCCTTCCCATCCCCACGTTTTGCCCGGGGTAGACCTTAGTACCCTTTTGCCTCACCAGGATATTTCCGGCACGGACAACCTGCCCGCTGAATCGCTTAACCCCCAATCGCCGCCCAGCGCTGTCCCTTCCATTTCTCGAGCTTCCCCCTGCTTTCTTATGGGCCATGGAAATCTCCCTCCCTTTCTCCCTATTTCAACTTCTCAGGCTTTTATCCGTGAAATCATCAATTTGGTGTAGAGTTGACGGTGTCCCCTCTTTCGCCTGACGTTTTTCCGCCTCTTCATCTTGAAGACGACGATCTTCTTGGCCTTACCTTGTTCGACGATTTTGCCAACAACCCGTGCCTTGGAAACGCCAGGGGTTCCCACTTTGAAGGTTTTTTCACCACTAACCAGCAATACATCCTTCAATTCGACAACGTCTCCCACCTCTCCGTTGATCCTTTCGGTTTGGATCAAATCACCCTCGCGCACCGTGTACTGTTTCCCTCCCGTCTGAACTACTGCATACATTGGATCATCCCCTCTCGGGAAGATTTTGTGGGATTAAAGGTAATATATTTTCCCATTATTGTCAATCCCATTTGCCTCCCATTTTTCTTTCGAGGGGCTTCCTTCAAACTTCCACAATCTCGAATTGATCCTGATGGAGTCCATCTTTGGCCTTAATGACGATCTTTTTGTTCAATTTCCTTTCCAGCTCTTCGATACCCATTCGTTCCTCGTCATATAAGAGATCCGCTACTTCGGGATTAACATCCACCATTACGGTGGCTCCGCCCAAACCAGAAACCATCCGCTCAATCTCCCGAAAGATATCATAGCAGACGGTGGTTTTCGACTTGATATATCCCGATCCATCACAATAGGTGCACGGCTCACACAGAATCCTGGGAATACTCTCTCGAGTCCTTTTGCGGGTCATCTCCACCAAACCCAATTCGGAGATTTTCAGGATATTGGTCTTCGTCCGGGCCTTCTTAAGCGCTTCCTCCAAGGCGAGGTAAACCTTCTCTCGATCTCCATCCCTCTCCATGTCGATAAAATCGATGATAATGATCCCTCCGATATTCCTCAATCTCAACTGGTAGGCAATCTCCTTCGCCGCCTCCAGGTTGGTCTTGAGGATTGTATCCTCTAAATTCCTCTTCCCTACAAATCGCCCCGTATTAACATCGATGGCCGTAAGTGCCTCTGTCATGTCGATAACGATATATCCCCCTGATTTCAACCATACCTTCCTCCCCAAGCTCTTGTCGACCTCCATCTCGATTCCGTATGCATCGAATGTGGGTTCCCTTCCCTCGTAAATCTCGATGTCACACTTGAGCTTGGGCATGTAAGTCTTGGTGAAGTTGATGATATTCCGATATTCCTCTCGGTCGTCGACAACGACCCTGCTCACCTCTGGCGAGAGGAGATCCCGGATGACCCGGAGTACCATAGTCAGATCGCTGTGGATAAGGTAAGGCGCTGAGGAATTTTCCTTCTTCCTCTGAATGTTATCCCATAGCTTCAGCAAAAAATCCATGTCCCCCCTGAGTAACTCCTTGTCCCCTCCCTCACTGGCCGTTCTCACGATGAAACCCAATCCCTGCGGTTTGATCCCCTGGACAATTTCCATCAATCGCCTTCTCTCACCATGGTCCTTGATCCTCCTGGAAACACCGACATGGTCAACCGTGGGCATAAGCACGAGATAGCGGCTTGGGAGGGTGAAATGGGACGTAATCCTCGTCCCCTTTGTCCCAATGGGCTCCTTGGAGACCTGAACGAGGATTTCTTGCCCTTCACACAGAAGGTCTTCGATCTGTGAAGGTTGGAAGGGATAGATAGGAACTCCATCCATCTCGAATTCAAAATCCCCTTCTCCATTCGATCCCTCTTCCAACATAAGACTGTATTCCTCAATATCCCTATAGACATCGGAGACGTAGAGAAAGGCCGCCTTTTCCAAGCCGATATCCACGAAGGCCGCCTGCATTCCAGGTAATACCTTCATCACCCTCCCTTTATAGATGTTACCGACGATGCTTCTTCCCTTGGTCCTCTCGATATAGAGCTCTGCGAGCATGCCATCTTCCAACAGAGCTACCTTCGTCTCCTGGGATGTGACGTTTATGACGAGTTGGTTTGACATTGGATAGACTCCCTCATCTCTCCACCAGCTTGATAAACCGCAATCCCTTTATCTCTTCTTCGGTGAGGCCGAAAACCCACCTGATCACCTCTCTTGCCCGGGGCTTCTGTCCGTCTTTTCCCCTCAAAATGAATTCGATGACTCCCCCCTTCCAGTCCAACAACTCCCGGAATGAGGGAGGAAGTTGACTGGCATCGGTTTCCGGCAAAGGGATCGTATATCGTATCCCGACCTTGTCCACCATGGAACGAAGGTCGATTTGCCCGATTCCCCGCTTTCTCCTTTGAGCATAGATGAGCTGATCCCTTTCTAAAAAAACATCGATTTTCTCCTGCAGTTCGTTAAGCTGGGAAAAGCCTAAAACGCACCAGTGGTCTTCCTCGGTGTCCCCTCTCCTTCGTGAGGGGGAAATGATTTCCAGGGATGAAACTCCAAGTCCCTCCGGCAACTCCCCGTTGAGCTTCTCCATGAAGGTCTCCATCTCTATCGGCTCGAAGAGCTCGAAATCCGCCAACTCTGCTAAGCTTTCCATCCCAAGGGGGAGTGCCCCCTCAAAGCCAATTTTGGGCAAGGGATGAAATCCCCGCGAATAGAGCAGCGGCAGATGAGCCCTCTTCGCTGCCCGATGAAAGGCGGTCACCATCTCAAGGTGGGATAGAAATCTCGCTTCCCCGAGTTTAAAAACCCTTGCCCGAATTCGCATTGGCGAATTCACCCGCCTCTCCTGATAAATGTTCGCCCTGGGGACTACCCCTCGTTTCAACCGCAGTCCCGTCCCGTTACGATCACATGCCCCACAATCCTCACAGGAATCCTCCCTGCACTGGGGAGACATTTCGCCCCCCATGCTCCTTTCCCAATCCCGAAGGAGAAACTCCTTCTCCACCCCCGAATCGATATGTTCCCACGGTAGCACTTCCGAAAAGGCCCTCCGGCGATTAGCATAGCATTCCATGCTCACCCCGCAGGAATCAAAGGCCCTCTTCCATAAATCGAAGCTAAAATGCTCTCCCCACCCATCGAACCGGCAGCCCAGGTTGTGGGCTTCCATGAGGACTCGGGAAAGTCTTCGATCACCCCTTGCGAACACCCCTTCCAGGAGGCTCATACGAGGATCTTGCCACTTGAGCCTTACTCCCTGCTCCCGAAGTTTTGATTTCAAGTAGGTATGTCTCTCCAGGATATCCCCCAGGGGGATTTGAGGCTCCCATTGGAACGGGGTGTGGGCTTTGGGTACGAAGGTAGAGACGCTCGTATTCACGTGGATTGGAGCCCTACCCCTTCCCCCCACGAAACGGAGCTTCCCGGACAGATCCCCCACTGCCCTGAGGTCCTCTTCCCTCTCAGTGGGGAGGCCGATCATGAAGTATAACTTAACTGATTTCCACCCCCTTTGTGAGAGATGCCACGTCGCCTCAAACAACCTGTCTTCTTCAACTCCCTTGTTTATTACATCCCTCAGCCTGGGGGTTCCGGCTTCTGGGGCCATGGTAAATCCGGTTTTACGAACCCTCAAGATTTGGTCCATCATCTGTTGGGTCAGGGTCTCAATCCGCATAGATGGCAGGGAAATAGCCACCTTCTCCCCCGCATATCGGCCCATCACATCCGTCAATAATTCCCGGATGGAGGTGTAATCGCCAGCGCTGAGGGAGAGCAGGGAGATCTCCTCATATCCCGTCGCGGCCAGCCCTTTATGGATAATCCCTTCCACCTGATCAAGGCTTCTCTCCCGATAAGGCCGATAGGTGAAACCAGCCTGGCAAAATCGACAACCCCTTTTGCAGCCTCTGGCGATCTCCACGGTTAACCTATCGTGGATGACTTTCATAAAGGGAAGGATGGGACGGGTGGGGTGGGGAACCATATCCAAATCACGGACCAATCTTTTTTTTACCCGGCCTACCCCCTTTGACAGGGGCCTAATTTCCGCTATGGTATTGTCGGGGTTATATCGAACCTTGAAGAAGGAGGGGATATAAACACCGGATATTCTCGACAATTCTTTTAACACCGCGCCCTTATCCCCCCTGGCTTCCTTCCACCGGAGAACGGTATCGGCGATTTCCAGAACAGCCTCTTCGCCGTCTCCAATTAAGATGGCATCGAAGAACTCCGCCAAGGGTTCGGGATTAAAAGCGCATGGCCCACCGGCTAGGATGATGGGATAATTCTCGTCCCGCTCATCGGCCAAGAGGGGAATAGATGAGAGGCTCAGCATATTTAGTACATTGGTGTAACTCAATTCGTACTGAAGGGAGAAGCCGATGACGTCGAAACTCCTCAGGGGTAAACCCGACTCCAGGGAAACCAAAGGTATCCCCTTACTCCTGAGAATGGCCTCCATATCAATCCAAGGGGCAAAAACTCTCTCACAAGCGATGTCATCCCGGGAGTTGAGGATGGAGTAGAGGATCTGAAGGCCGATGTAGGACATGCCCACTTCATACGCATCCGGAAAGGCAAGGGCGAACTTGACCCTTACTTTCTCTGAGTCTTTGTGAAATGAATTAACCTCGTTACCCAGATACCGCGACGGCCTGGAAACGAAGGGTAATAACCCTGTTATCATCAACTACCCGGAATATTGAGGAATTTATAAAAAAATAAAATACTTACCGCCATTTGTCAACCACGGCGGCCCGTAAACCCTTATGGCTTCTCGGAGAATCTACCAAAAAGAAGATGTTGACACCAATCGGATTCTATGTTAATTTCTCCAAAAAAATAGGCTATTTAGGTTGCTCCTGGCGGGCTTTAGGGGAAGACGGTGGAAATCCGTCGCGGCCAGGCCGCTGTGAGTGGGGATCCTTCTCTTAACTCGTCTAAGTGGAGGACCCTTCGGAAATTCGGGGACCCAAGGCCCTGGATATGCCGAAGGGCGAAACTTGCAAAGCCACTGTCCTGAGTTCATCGAAGGATGGGAAGGCGCAAGGAGTAGGATGATCCATAAGCCAGAAAACCTGCCTAAATAGACTTCACATGAGTCTTCCATGGAAGATAGTGAAGGCATAGTGGGCCCAGTCTTTCCTATGGAGGCTGGGTTTTTTGATATTCAGGGGGGACATAATGCTCAATTTCTTTCTCAAGGGAGGGCCCGTCATGTACCCCCTCCTCATCTGCTCAGTTGTTTCCCTGACCATCATCTTCGAAAGGACCCTCTTTTGGTTTCGCCTCCGCAGGGACAGGGATAAAGCCCTGGTGGGCCGAATCCTGGAACTGGCCGAAAAGGGGGATTACGGATCGGCCTGGGAGCTGGGAAAACAATCCAAGGATTACATCGTGAGAATGCTCATGGGGGGAATAGCCCACCGTCGTTATTCCCTACCCAGTGCCCTGGAAATGGGTGCGGAGGAGGAGATCAAAAGGATGGGGAAGTATCTGAACATCCTCGATACCATTATCACGGTGGCACCCCTGTTGGGGATTTTCGGCACCGTCGTCGGGATCATCCGGGCCTTCTCGACGATGGCGAATAGCGGCGAGACGGGCTTTGCGGTCGTGTCCGCGAGCCTCTCCGAGGCACTGATTGCGACGGCCGCGGGCCTGGGCGTCGCGATCGTCGCCCTCAGCTTCTTCAATTACTTGCAGGTGCGCGTGGCGTCGCTCAACGCCGTCTATGCCCGTTCGTCCGAGCGCCTCGTGCAAGCGCTGATCTATGTCGAATCCATGGACACTTCCGAGGGAGGCGCCTAGATG
>JAUWDQ010000109.1 GCA_030608745.1 Pseudomonadota bacterium
GGGTATCTCCACCCCTCGCCCTCGAAGTTATTGCGCTACCTACCCCCTTCAAGGGCTCGCTGTCTTAGCCCTCTCATAGTGTTTTTCGACCGTTCCGACTCAAGGGGCTAACCGAAAAAGGGTGGGAAGAAAACGGGTTTCCCTTGTGTGGGCATAAATAAAAAAATAAACCCGGGAGATTTCTCGGTCTCCCGGGTTGAACCTGACTTAATACATGCCGCCCATTCCCCCTGGTGGCATCGGAGGGGGCATCTCTGCCTTCTTCTCCGGTTTCTCGGCCACCATGGCCTCCGTGGTTATCAGCAACGACGCCACACTGGCGGCATTCTGCAGTGCAAACCGAACCACCTTGGTAGGATCGATAATGCCGGCCTTAATGAGATCTGTGTACTCCTCCTTGTCCGCATCAAATCCCACGGCCCCTTTCTCAGTCTTCACCCGCTCGACCACCACTGAACCCTCTTGACCCGTATTATTGGCAATCTGGCGGATGGGTTCCTCTAATGCTCGCTTCACAATCGCCACTCCCACCTGACGATCCCCTTCCAGTTTCAATTTATCCAGCGCGCCCAAGCACCTCAAATACGCCACTCCACCTCCTGCGACAATTCCCTCCTGTACCGCTGCACGGGTTGCGTTGAGGGCATCCTCCACTCGGGCCTTCTTCTCCTTCATCTCCGTCTCCGTAGCCGCCCCTACATTGATCACCGCCACGCCTCCAATAAGTTTCGCCAGCCGCTCCTGAAGCTTTTCCCGATCATAATCACTGGTCGTTTCTTCAATTTGGACGCGAATCTGCTTAACCCTACCCTCCAGGGCCTCCTTCGTCCCAGCCCCATCTACGATAGTAGTATTGTCCTTGTCAATGTTAACCCGTTTGGCCGAGCCCAAATCCCCCAATTTCACATTCTCCAGTTTGATCCCCAAATCCTCACTGATCACCTGGCCACCAATTAAGATGCCAATGTCCTCCAACATCGCCTTGCGCCGGTCCCCAAATCCGGGGGCTTTGACCGCCGCACATTTCAGGGTGCCGCGAAGCTTATTGACCACCAACGTGGCCAATGCCTCGCCCTCAACATCCTCTGCTACTATCAGCAACGGCTTGCCCATTTTCGCAATCTGCTCCAATAACGGCAACAGGTCCTTCATATTACTGATCTTCTTCTCATGCAAGAGGATATAGGGTTCTTCCACCACCGCTTCCATCTTTTCAGCATTAGTAACGAAATAGGGACTTAAATAACCCCGGTCAAACTGCATCCCCTCCACCACTTCCAAGGTCGTTTCCATAGCCTTGGCCTCTTCCACCGTAATGACGCCTTCCTTGCCCACCTTGTTCATGGCCTCCGCTATGATCCGACCAATGGTCTCGTCGTTGTTGGCGGAAATGCTTCCCACCTGGGAGATTTCCGTCTGGTCCTTGGTGGGCTTGCTCAATTTCTTCAACTCCTCGACTACTACATCCACCGCCGTATCAATGCCCCTTTTGACCTCCATGGGGTTGGATCCAGCCGTAACCACCTTGGATCCCTCTCGGTAGATCGCCTGAGCCAGGATTGTGGCCGTGGTTGTTCCGTCCCCTGCCACATCGGAGGTCTTGCTGGCCACCTCCTTAACCATCTGAGCTCCCATATTTTCAAATTTGTTTTCCAGCTCAATCTCTTTGGCCACAGTTACCCCATCCTTGGTTACCTGTGGGGAACCGAAGGATTTCTCTAAGATCACATTCCTCCCCTTGGGGCCCAATGTCACCTTCACCGCCTCGGCTAAGATGTTAACCCCTTTGAGGGTTGCGGCCCTGGCTTCTTGATCATACTTGATTTCCTTTGCCATTTTCATCAACCTCCCTTATTGAGTGCACGCCCTATGGCGCTCGTTTTTCCCCTTCTCACTACTCTACAATACCCAATATGTCGTCTTCCCGCATAATCAAATGTTCCTCACCATCCAATTTAACCTCCGTCCCCGCGTACTTGCTAAAGAGGATTCGGTCGCCTTTCTTTACGTCGGGGGGTACTACCTTTCCACCCTCCAAGACCTTGCCTTTCCCCACTGCAACCACCTTACCTTCCATCGGCTTCTCCTTGGCGGTGTCCGGGATGATAATTCCCCCCTCGGTTTTTTCCTCTTCTTCGAGCCGCCTCACGATTACCCTGTCCTGCAATGGCCTTATCTTCGTTTTCGGCTTTGCCATTTTCAAACACTCCTTTCTTTTTTATCGCTAAATTGTTAATACCATGGAATTTTGACGGCTTCGTAAAAAGTCCATCTGCTGCGTTCCGCTTCATCCTTCGTCATTGCAGCGTACTTCTATGTACCCCTCATTCCTCAGGATTTGCGCGCCTTGCATCTGGATCTTTTTTCTTTGCCGTCTTATTTCGACTTTTTACAACGATATCGATTTTTGATCGTAATAACTCTCTACTATTTTTCCTGCGGACCTAATAACAGTTGATCGAAGAAACTGGATATCTGAAATTACTAAAACGATATAAATAATTAATCACTATCCCTCCCTTTGTCAAGGGAAGGTGCGAATTTTTGTCAAAGGAGATGGCCCGGTGAGGATATTAAGTCCTTCGATTCATAAGTTCGATGACGAACTTATTCACTCAGGACTTAGTGCTAACGTTATGCGGTGCTGTGGTGTTGCAGTGCGGCTGTGCTGCGGTCGGAAGGAAGCAGGGATGAGGGTAGAGGTAAGAGGCAGGAGGAGGCGATAGACAGGACAAGGGAAAAGTAGGTTTTGGATTTCTCCTCTAAGATGATCCTTGTCCCTCAGATTACGCTCAGGGACAACGGTTTTCTCCAATAACCCAGGAAACTCCGGAACAAAAAAATCTTAACCCGCGTCCAGAGCGTCTTTTTCCATTTTTTCAGAGGCCTCTCCGGCATTTCTTGACAAAATTGGAGGCCAAGGATAGCATAATATATTGAATACATTAGCTTCTCGCCGAAAAGATGTCTCTTTCTTTGGCGCCATCGATCTTACGAGTGGACCCTTTCCCCGTCATTTACCACAGGGTGGCCGAAAAACGAATCGAGATGGCTATGGAACGGAGATGGAGCCGATGAAACAGTATGAGGCCATTATTATTGGCGCAGGTCCAGCTGGGATCTTTGCCGCATTAACGCTGGCGGACTCAGGGGTGAAACCCATCCTCATCTTGGAGCAGGGAAACGATATCAATCAGAGAAACAGAATGGGAGGAAGGGATATCCTCTGCGGTTGGGGCGGTGCGGGGGCCTTCAGCGATGGAAAACTTACCCTTTCCTCTGAGGTGGGTGGCTTTCTGGGAGATTTCATCCCGGAGGAGGACCTGGAGCGGCTCCTTAAAGAGGCCGATACGATCTATCTCAAATATGGGGCTCCCCGGAGGACATATGGGCGAGTCTCGGATCAAACGGAACAGTTGTACGCGAAGGCGAAACAGGTTGGACTGGAATTTATCCAGATGGAAATCAGGCATGTCGGAACGGAGAACTGTTTGAGCCTGCTCAACGCGATGCGAAGTGACCTGGAAGATAGGGTCGAGATCCGAACCCTCTGCAGGGCCAAAAGGATCCGTGTAGAGGGGCGCAGGGCCGTTGGAGTCGATCTCGATCGTGGACAGTCAGTCAACGGAAAAGTAGTGATCGCAGCCCCAGGGAGAATCGGGTCCGATTGGATAAGAGAAGAAGCCCTGCGTCTTGGACTATCCGCCGTCCCCAGCCCCATCGATATCGGAGTTAGGGTGGAGGCTCCCGCGGCAGTACTCCAAAGTTTAACCGATATCGCCTATGAATCGAAGCTCATATACTATTCGGAGACCTTCGATGATAAGGTGAGGACGTTCTGTATGAATCCCTATGGGGAGGTAGTGACCGAGGAAACGAATGGAATTATCACCGTAAACGGGCATAGCTATTCCAAGAAGAAGACCGAAAACACCAATTTTGCCATCTTAGTCAGCAGTTCCTTCACCGAACCCTTCGATGATCCAATAGCGTATGGAAAGTATATATCCCGGCTGGCAAACCTCCTGGGTAGGGGAGTCATCATCCAGAGGCTCGGGGACTTGATGGAGGGGAGACGATCGACCACGGAGAGGATCTCCCGCTGCATTACCCGCCCAACCCTTGGATCAGCTACCCCTGGGGATTTGAGCTTCGTCATTCCCTATCGATATTTGAGGGATATCATTGAGATGTTGGAAGCCATGGATAAGATCGCTCCAGGCATCTTCTCGCGGCACACGTTGCTCTACGGAGTGGAGGTTAAATTCTATTCCCATCGCATCAAGTTAGTCAGAAATCTGGAATCTGAAATCGATAACCTCTTCATCATCGGGGATGGCGCCGGGATTACCCGGGGCCTTCTCCAGGCATCGGCAAGTGGAATATGGGCGGCAAAGGAGGCCGTTAGGCGAATATGAGAGCTTTTAAACTCGTTTCGGAATTCCGGTCCACGGGAGATCAACCCCAAGCCATCGAGAAATTGAGCACAGCGGTACTGGAGGGGACGAAACATCAAGTCCTTCTGGGCGTCACCGGTTCGGGCAAGACCTTTACTATGGCCAATGTCATCGAAAGGGTTCAAAAACCCACCCTTGTCATTTCCCACAACAAGACCCTGGCTGCTCAGCTGTATGGCGAATTCAAGGGCCTCTTTCCGGACAATGCCGTGGAATTCTTCGTGAGCTATTACGACTATTATCAGCCCGAAGCATATATCCCGTCGACGGATACGTATATCGAAAAGGACACTTCCATCAACGACGAGATCGATAAGATGAGGCATTCCGCCACGCGATCCCTCCTGGAACGAAATGACGTGATCATTGTAGCCAGCGTCTCCTGTATCTATGGGTTGGGATCTCCAGAAGCTTATCACGGCTTGCTCCTCTTTTTGGAGAGAGGGACGATGGTGCCAAGGGAGAAAATCCTCAATAAGCTCGTGGAAATTCAGTACGAGCGAAACGACATCGATTTTCATCGGGGGACATTCCGGGTAAGGGGGGACATCGTGGAGGTCTTCCCCGCATACGAGGAAGATCGAGCCATCCGCATCGAGCTTTTCGGCGATGAGGTAGAGGCTATTTCGGAGATAGACCCCCTGCGGGGAAGGGTGACCGAGAGGCTGGACAAAATCGCTATCTATCCGGGAAGCCACTATGTGACCACCCAAGAAAGGATGCGAAGCGCCATTGAGAATATTCCGATAGAATTGGCGGAGAGGTTGGAGGAACTGAGGTCCCAGGATCAACTCCTTGAGGCCCAGCGATTGGAGCAGAGGACCCGTTTCGACCTCGAAATGCTTCAGGAAATCGGGTATTGTCCCGGGATCGAGAATTATTCCCGCCACCTTACGGGTCGAAGGCCCGGGGAACCTCCCCCGACGTTGCTGGACTACTTCCCCAAGGATTTCCTTTTGATTATCGACGAAAGTCACGTCACCGTTCCTCAACTGGTGGGGATGTACAGGGGTGATCGATCGAGAAAGGAAACCCTGGTCGAATATGGTTTTAGGCTGGTCTCCGCATTGGACAACCGCCCCCTCAATTTTCCCGAGTTCGAGGAACGTGTCCATCAGGTCATCTATGTATCGGCAACACCCGCGGATTACGAGCTCCAGGAAGCAGGGGACGAAGTGGTGGAACAGATTATTCGCCCTACTGGTCTGATTGACCCCGATATCACAGTCAAGGGGGCAACGAATCAGGTCGACGACCTCCTGGAGGAGGTCAGAATACGGGTTGAAAAGGGCGAGCGAGCCCTGGTCACCACCCTGACCAAGAGAATGGCCGAAGATCTCAGCGAACACTACGCTGACCTCGGTCTTCGGGTTAAGTACCTTCATTCGGAGATCGATACCCTCGAAAGGGTGGAGATCATACGAGATCTCAGGCTCGGAAAATTCGATGTCCTGATTGGGGTCAACCTGCTCAGGGAAGGTCTGGATATCCCTGAGGTTTCTCTGGTCGCCATCCTGGATGCGGACAAGGAGGGGTTCTTGAGGTCAACCAAGTCGCTCATCCAGACCTGCGGAAGGGCCACGAGGAACGTCTCTGGAAGGGTAATCATGTATGGAAATCAAATTACCCATTCCATGGGCATGGCCCTGGAGGAAACCCGGAGAAGGAGAAAGATCCAGGAGGAATTCAACCGAGCCCACAATATCACGCCGACGAGCATCAGGAAGTCCATTAAGAACATCCTCTCCTCAATATACGAGGCCGACTATTATACCGTACCCCTGATTGCCGAGACTCGGGCGGAGTACATTCCCCCAAAGGAAATACCCAAGGTAGTTAAAAAACTGAGAAAGGAGATGCGGGAGGCCGCCCAAGAGCTCGATTTTGAACGGGCAGCGCTTTTGAGGGATCAAATCCGCCACATCCAGGAAGCTGAATTGAGGGGAGATGTGGTCAAACCCCTTTCACCATAGGATCTCAAGGGATGAATATAGAGAAGAAAGTGCAGGTCCTTCCCGAATCGCCAGGGGTCTATCTCCTCAAGGACCCCAAGGGGACTATCATCTACATCGGGAAGGCCAAAGGCATCCGCAACCGAGTCCGCTCCTACTTCCAGAGGGCCGATGAGAGGGATATCAAAACCCGAACCCTTATCAGTAAGATTGCCGACGTTGACTACCTGGTCACGGAATCGGAAAAAGAAGCTCTGATTCTTGAGAATAACCTCATCAAGAAATACAAACCCCGATATAACATCAAGATCAAGGATGATAAGAATTACCCCTGTCTTCGGCTCACCATCAAGGAGTTTTTCCCTCGGTTAATGATCGTCCGCCGGATTAAAAAAGATAGCTCCCTCTATTTCGGGCCTTTCCCCTCTGCCTTAGCCGTCAGAAATACCCTCAAGCTCATCTATAAGTTGTTTCCCTTGAGAAGCTGCAAAGACGCCAAGTTTAATAACCGCACACGCCCCTGTATCAACTATCAGATGGGCCGTTGTGTCGCCCCCTGTGTTGGAAAGGTGGATGCCCATACATATGAGGAGATCGTCAAAGAGGTTCGTCTCTTCCTCGAGGGAAAAGACCACGAGCTCATCCGAATCCTCAGGGGGAAGATGAAGGAAAAATCCGATCGCCTAGACTTCGAGGGGGCGGCCAGGATCCGTGACCAAATTCAATCCATAGAGAAGGTAATCGAAAAACAGCATATCGTGTCCAAGGGGTTCCTCGACCAAGACGTCATTGGCTTCCATCGGAATGGAGGAATTGGGGTCCAAACCCTCTTCGTTCGAAATGGGATGTTGATGGGAGGACGGTTCTTCAGCCTCTCCCATCAGAATTGGCCTGATGAAGAGATTATCTCCTCCTTTATCAATCAGTTCTATGGGGAGGGGAAATTTATCCCCCAGGAGATCCTCCTCCCATTCTCTATTCAGGACCATGAATTGATCGAACAGTGGCTGACGGAGAGGAAAGGCAACAGGGTAACGCTCATGGTACCAAAACGGGGGGATCGACTCCACCTCGTCCGAATGGCCATGGACAATGCCGAAAACGGTCTCCTCTCCAAAACCCGGCTTGACACCGATCCTGAAAATATCTTGCGAGAACTTCGGGAGAAGCTTCGACTCAATCGGTTCCCAAGGAGGATTGAGGCTTTTGACATCTCCGATATCAAGGGAGGGTTTGCGGTAGGTTCCATGGTGGTCTTCGAAGGTGGAGAACCCCTTAAATCCCGGTATCGCCACTTTCGAATTAGGTCATCCTTGGGAGCAGATGATTATGGAAAGATGTACGAAATCCTGACCAGGCGGTACCAACGGACGTTTCAAGGGGGCGCCTTACCCGATTTGCTCATGGTTGATGGAGGGAAGGGCCAGATGAACGTCGCCTTGGGCGTCTTGAAAGAATTGGGTATTGATGGGGTCGATGTCATCGGCTTGGCCAAAGACCGAGTCCAAAAAGGACACGCCCAAACCCTCGAGAGGAAGGGAGAGAGGATCTTTCTCCCAAAACGAAAGGAGCCCATCTCCCTGAGAAAGACGTCCCCTGCACTCCACTTACTACAACACATCAGGGACGAGTCTCACCGCTTCGCCATTACCTACCATAGGAAATTAAAACACAAGGGCGATTTTCACTCCCTCTTAGACGAAATCCCTGGCATTGGAAGGGAGAGAAAGAAACAGCTCCTTCGACACTACAAAAGCGTGGATAAAATCGGGGAAGCCTCGATGGAGGAGTTGGAATCGATTCCCAAGATGAACAGGAAGGCCGCCCAGCAGCTCTTCTCTTTTTTCCACCGAACCGCTTAGGCTTGAGCGAACGAATCACAAGCAGGTAACGATCCTCGTTGCAAGCTATATTACTATGGAAATCCTTGAGTTTCCTGACTACTTCTTCGTCCCTTCGCTTCGATGGTTCGCACTATGTTGGCCAACCTGCCTTCCGCTCAGAGTTCGTTTTTCCGGTTTTCCAGGGATTCCCAACTTTGATGAACTCGTAAAAAGTCAAAAATGGGACGGCAAAGTAAAAAGCTCCAAATGCAAGGCTTGCGAATCTTGAGGAATGAGGCGTACTTACCAGTACGCCCCAATGACGAAAGATGAAGCGTAACGCAGCCCTTCGGCTTTGCTCAGGGCCGTG
>JAUWDQ010000062.1 GCA_030608745.1 Pseudomonadota bacterium
CGACATGCTCCGAAGCCGAGGAGTTGATGGGATTATCTTCACATCAGCCCATATTCGTGACCCCAACATTACGAGGCTTGTGGAGGACGGGTTTCCCCTGATCTTGGTAAATCGAAGAGTTCATGGAAATCCCCTGATGGATAGCATTAACTACGTCGTGGTGGAAAATGCCAAGGGCGGGTTTCTTGCCGTTGAGCACCTTATCAGGATGGGAAACGAGAGGATAGGGATCATTTCGGGGCCGAGCGACTCCTCGGCCGTAGTGGAACGGCTGGAGGGCGCCCGAAGGGCCTTCATCGAATATGGTTTGAGTCCCGCTTCACTCTTGGTTCTGGAGGGAGATTTCTTGAAGCCCTCTGGGTATGAGGCCGCGAAAAAATTCCTGGCCATGAGGGATTCCCCCAGCGCCATCTTCGGAATAAACGATTACATGGCGTTGGGCGCCCTCGAGGCTATCCTCGATTCGGGGCTGAAGGTTCCCGAGGATATTGGTCTGATAGGGTTTAATGATATCGAAATTACCTCGTTGAAGGCCATCGAGCTAACCACCATCGGCCAGAAGAAGTACGAGATGGGTTCCATCGCCGTTCATACGCTGATTGAAAGGATCGAGAAAGGAGATGGGGACAGGGCGAGGCAGATTACCCTGGAGCCGGAATTGATCGTCAGGAAATCGTGTGGGTACCATTTGAGGGGTTATATGATTCCCCGTCAGAAGGAAATAAACAAAATATAAGGAGGAGGCCAGAGAAAGGAGGTCGATTATGGGAAGGAAGAAGATTTCCGTCATTGGAGCGGGCAATGTAGGTGCGACGGTGGCCAATAAGGTAGCGGAAATGGAGCTGGGCGATGTCGTCATGGTGGACATCATCGATGGCCTTCCCCAGGGGAAGGGTCTGGACATGTTTGAATCGGCGCCCATTGGAGGGTTCGATTCGGCCATCCTCGGAACCACGGGTTATGAGGAGACACGGGATTCGGATGTCGTTGTTGTTACTTCAGGAGTGCCCCGAAAGCCGGGGATGAGCAGGGAGGACTTACTGGAGACCAACAAGAGGATCATTGATTCTGTGGTTGCCCAGGTAGTCGCGAATTCACCCAATACTATCCTCCTCATGGTGGCCAATCCGCTGGATACCATGACCTATCTCGCGTTGAAGCGGAGCGGTTTCCCGAAAAAGAGGGTGGTGGGTATGGCCGGGATTCTCGACACGGCCCGGTTTAAGACCTTTATCGCCATGGAATTGAACGTTTCCGTAGAGGACATTCAGACCATTATCCTGGGGGGTCATGGGGATCAGATGGTTCCCTTACCCCGCTTTACCACGGTGAGTGGAATCCCCCTCTTGCAACTCCTCCCCGCAGATGCCGTTGATCGGTTAGTCGATAGAACTCGTAAGGGTGGCGGCGAGATCGTCTCACTTCTCAAGACGGGGAGCGCTTTCTACGCCCCAGGGGCCGCGGCAGCCCAAATGGTGGAAGCCATTTTGAAGGATAAGAAGAGGATCCTTCCCTGTTGTGCATACCTGGAAGGTGAATACGACCTGTCAGATATCTGCTTCGGGGTTCCGGTCAAATTGGGGACGGATGGTATGGAGGAGGTTATCCAGGTGGAATTGAACGCGGCGGAAAAGGAATTAGTCTCCAAGTCCGCGGAGGCCGTCAGGAGCAGCATCGAGGCATTGAAATTATGAATATCGAACGGGAGGAGGAGCGGTGAGGGAGGTTGATATCGGGATTATAACCGAAAAGGTGAAGAGCCTTTGCATGGAGGCCAATTTCGACCTGGGTAAGGACGTCCTCGACGCCTTCAAGAAGGCCAAGGCGAAGGAGGAATCCCCGACTGCAAGGGAGATCTTGGGACAATTGGAGGAAAATGCGTCCATCGCCCGAGGGGAAAGGGTCGGAATCTGCCAGGACACGGGAATTGCCGTGGTATTCGTCGAGATGGGACAGGATATCCACCTGGTTGGTGGAGATTTGAATCATGCCATATACGAAGGGGTGAGGCGAGGATACCAGGAGGGGTACCTGCGTAAATCCCTCTGTCATCCCTTTACCAGGGCAAATACGGGGGATAACACCCCCGCTGTCATCCATGTGGAGATTGTTCCCGGGGACAAGGTTAAACTCGTCGTTGCCCCAAAGGGGGGAGGAAGCGAAAATATGAGTCGGGTAACCATGCTCATCCCGGCGGTCGGAAAGAAGGGGATAGTGGAGTATGTGGTTCGAAGGGTGAAGGAGTCTGGTGGGTTTCCCTGTCCTCCCACCATCGTGGGCGTAGGAATTGGAGGAACCTTTGAGGAAACCGCCCTTTTGGCAAAAAAGGCCCTTTTGAGGCCCATCGGAAGCAAAAATCCGGATCCGGAACTGGATTCCCTGGAGGGGGAAATTCTGGACGAAATCAACAGACTTGGCATAGGACCTCAGGGGTTAGGCGGCAGGACTACATCCCTGGCAGTGCACATCAATATGATGCCGTGCCATATCGCCAGTCTCCCCCTGGCCGTGAACATCCAATGCCATGCCCACAGGCATAAAGAAGCCGTCATTTAACTGAAGTGTCCTTTTCCGTGTCCGTTTTCCGTGTCCGTGATCCGTTAATCTTTCTTACGGGTACGCATCACGGAGAACGGACACGTCAGTTAAATCACTGACACGGATCACGGGATACGGACCACGGAGGATGTATGAGCAAACCGATTCGAATAGAAACTCCGTTAAGCGATGAGGATGTGGAGAGATTAAAGGTCGGAGATCGTGTCTTGATCAATGGCGTCATCTATACGGGAAGGGATACAGCTCACAAGAGGTTGTTGGACCTTATTGAGAAAGGGGAAGAGCTTCCCTTCGATATTGCGGGTCAGATCATCTACTATGTCGGTCCAACCCCCGCCAGGCCCGGCAAACCCACTGGATCAGCGGGCCCCACCTCGAGCTATCGCATGGACCCCTATTCCCCAAAATTGATGGAGAAGGGCTTAAGGGGGATGATCGGAAAGGGTATGCGATCCCAGGAGGTTATCGATGCGATGCGGAAATTCAAGGCCATCTATATGGCGGCAGTGGGTGGTGCAGGGGCCTTGATTGCCAGGAGAATCAAGAAATCGGAGATCATCGCCTATGAGGATCTGGGACCGGAGGCGATCAGAAGGCTGGAGGTGGAGGATTTTCCCGCTATCGTGGTGAACGATGTGTGGGGGAACGATCTCTATGTAGAGGGTGTAAGGCGGTACGAAAGGGCATGAGGGAAAGCCAGGGCGCGCTGTACTCCCTTGTTGGGCTCCGTTGGAAATTGATATAATTTTTTCAGGGCTTTTCCATAAGCTCGGAAGGGGGAAATTCTTTACTGGAGCCAAGATTCCTTCAAAGGGCCCGCCTAGAATACCTCAGTCCACTCGGGAGAAGTAGAATGAAGATTGAGATTTCCAGAGGAAAGGTTCATAACGAGTTTTCCCAGAAAGTAGAGGAGATCAGCGGTCAAAACCTCTTTGCCTGCTATCAGTGCGGAAATTGCACTGCTGGTTGTCCCGTCTCCTTTGCCATGGATTTGGGTCCGCATCAGGTTATCCGGTATAGCCTTCTCGGCCTGGAGAAGGAAGTCCTCGAATGCAATACCTTTTGGATGTGTGCCTCCTGCCTCCAGTGCACCTCCAGGTGTCCCAAGGGTCTGGATATAGCAAGGATTATGGAGGCAATAAGGCTCGTCATCTTGAGGAAGAAGGAGCGCCTAGATCATCTTGAAGTAGCGGAACTATCGGAGGAGTTTTTGGAGCGAGTTCCCCAGATCGCGCTGATCAGCGGATTCAGGAAGTTCACTTCTTAATGGAACGGGATCGCTCGTCCCTGAGGGAGCGGTAAATGGAATTTCTCTATTTTCCCGGATGTACTCTGTATACGAAGGCAAAAAACCTGGACGAAGCGGGAAGGGAGTGTGCGAAGGCACTCGGATTTGAATTGAAGGAGCTCTCCAACTGGACATGCTGTGGTGCCGCATTTCCCCTGGCGAAGGATAACATCATGGCCCTGGCGCCCCCCGCTCGAATACTGGCCAAGGCGAAAGAGGAGGGCAGTACACTAACGACCCTCTGTTCGGTCTGTTTTAATGTGATCAAGCGGACCAATCGGCTTATCCAGGAAGATGAGGAGAAGCGGGAGAAGATCAACACCTTCATCGAAATGGATTACCAGGGGGATGTCCGGGTCCTCCACTACCTGGAAATCCTCAAGCGAGAGGTGGGGTTCGAATCGATTAGGGGTGCTGTGAAGAGGGATCTCCAGGGGCTGAAAGTGGCTCCCTTCTACGGGTGCATGCTCCTTCGCCCCGCGGAGGAGATGGAGTTCGATGATAAGGAAGCGCCGACGATCTTCGAGGAGTTCTTGGAATCCATTGCCTGTGAGCCCGTGGATTTTCCCTATAAGATCGAGTGCTGTGGTGCCTTTCAGTCCGTTGGAGCCCCGGAAGTGGCAACGGAATGTGCATATGCCATTCTCATCTCAGCCCTGAGAAACGGGGCCGAGGCGGTGACGACGACGTGTCCGCTGTGTCAATTCAATCTTGACAGCAAGCAAAAGGAGATTCGCGAGAGGCATAACGATTTTCCCGGAATACCGATTATCTATTTCACCCAGCTCTTGGGGCTGGCCTTGGGATTACCGGTGGAGAAATTGGAGTTCCATCGAAACGACGTCGATCCGCGCCCCCTCTTGGAGAAGAAGGGCTTACTGTGAGGATGGGATGGGTAAAGTAGGTGTGGTCATGTGTCCATGTGAGCTGGAGGGGATGACCCTCTTCGACCCAGAGGTGCTGGTGGAAGGGTTGAAGGGGAGAAAGGACGTCCTTCCGCTTATCCACCATCAGCCGGTCTGTTCGGAATCGGGGGTGGAGGCAATCCGGGCCTTTATGGAAGGGAACGGGTTGGACCGGGTGGTAATGGCCTGCTCTAAACCGGAACTATTCGGGCCTACCTTCAAGAAGGCGCTGAGGCAGTGGGGACTCAATCCGTCTTTGAGCGGAGTGCTCGGGATACGCCCCACCGCTGAGAGAAAGGGCAGCGACGACCTCCAAGAGGCGTTGCATGTCATCGAGGAGGGAATCGACGAAATTAAAAGGAGAAAGCCCGCAAAAGGCGAAAAGACCCCCTTCGTAAAGCGAGCCATGGTAATCGGGGGTGGGATTACCGGAATTACGGCTTCCATCGATTTGGGCAATGGTGGCTATGAGGTCCTCTTGGTGGATCGACTTCCCTCCATCGGAGGTCGAATGCTTCAGCTTTCCGAGACCTTTCCGACGTTGGACTGTGCCCAGTGTACCTTGACCCCGAAGACTGTTGAAACGGGGCAACATCCTCATATCAGATTGATTACCTATGCGGAAATCGAATCGGTTTCCGGGGAGGTGGGGAATTTCCTCGTGAAGATCCGCAGGAAAGCTGCTTATGTGGACTGGGAAAAATGCACTGGCTGTGGTCTGTGTCAGGAGAAGTGTCCCAGCAAGGTACCTTCGGAATTCGAGCGAGGAATCGGGCCGGGAAAGGCTATCTACACCCTTTCTCCCCAGGCCGTTCCCAATAAGCCCGTTATCAATCCCGAGGTCTGCCGGTATTTCACGGAGGGAAAGTGCAGGGTCTGTGAGAAGGTGTGTCTTACTGACGCCATCGATTACGCCCAGGAAGACACCTTCATAGAGGAGCGTGTTGGGGCAATAATAGTAGCCACGGGATTCGATCTCTATCGGAAGGAGGATATCGGGGAATATGGATACGGGGATGTTCCTGATGTCATCGATGGCCTGGCCTTCGAGCGGTTAAACTCAGCATCAGGTCCCACTGCGGGGGAAATCCGGCGGCCGTCTGATGGTCATATCCCCAAGGAGGTGGTCTTTATCCAGTGTGTGGCCTCCCGGGATCCGGAGCGATATATGCCCTACTGCTCACGGGCTTGCTGCATGTACACGGCCAAGCATGCAAGGCTCTACAAACATAAGGTCCATGATGGTCACGCATATATCTTTTATATGGACATCCGCTCAATGGGGAAGGGATATGAGGAATTCATCCAACAGGGAATGGAGGAGGGTATTCTATACCTCAGGGGGCGGGTTTCGCGTTTGTTCAGGGATAACGGCCATGTGGTGGTGTGGGGAGCTGATACGCTGACGGGGAAAAAGGTGGAGATTGCAGCAGATATGGTTGTCCTGGCCACGGCCATGATTCCAAGCCGGGGGGCCAAAGAACTCGCGGAGAAACTCCACATTGGGACTGATGAATATGGCTTCCTGACAGAGGCCCAGTGTAAGCTCTATCCGGTGGAAAGTGGAGTCGAGGGAATCTATCTGGCGGGGTGCGCTCAAGGACCGAAGGACATCGCCGATACGGTAGCCCAAGGGAATGCCGCGGCGAGTAAAGTCCAGGCGTTGTTTGCCCAACACTAAATTCGGAGATCGTTTATTCGTGTTCCGTGTCCGTTGTCCGTGATCCGTTAATCTTTTTTACGGGCACGCATCACGGACACGGAAGACGGACACGAATCACGGATACGGAAAACGGACACGGAAATGAACCGATTCGGCGTTTTTGTCTGCCATTGTGGTCTAAACATCGCTGGAACCGTCGATGTAAAGGCGGTTTCCCGGGAGATAGGCGAGATAGAGGATGTATCTCACAGCGAGGACTACATCTATATGTGTTCAGATCCCGGACAATTACTGATCCGTAATGCCGTCCGGGAAAAGGGATTGGATGGGGTGGTCGTGGCCTGTTGTTCCCCCACCATGCATGAGGTGACCTTTCGCAAGGCAGTTGAATCGGAAGGCCTGAATCCCTACGTGTGTGAGATTGCCAACATCCGGGAACAGTGTAGCTGGGTCCATCAAGGAGATAAGGAGAGGGCAACCGCAAAAGCGCGGGAGATCATTCGGTCTGTCCTGGAGAAGCTGAGAGGGAATGAAGTCCTCGAGACCCTGGCCATGCCTTTGACCAAACGGGCTTTGGTTATCGGTGGCGGTATCGCCGGGATAACGGCATCCATTGATTTGGCCGATTCGGGATATGAGGTCATCCTCGTTGAGCGACAGCCCTCCATAGGGGGAAGACTGGATCAGCTTTCCCTGACCTTTCCCCATCTGGATGATGCGCGTTGTATCCTCGGCCCCAAGAAAGCGGAGATCGCTAACAACCCCAACATTAGGGTGATGCCGTATTGTGAGGTGGAGGAGGTGAAGGGGTTTATCGGCAATTTCGATGTGCGAATCCGCCGTAAACCCACCTATGTAGACTGGGATAAGTGTACAGCCTGCGGAGTCTGTTTGGAGAAATGTCCCGTCGAGTCCCTCTCGGATTTCGAAAGAGGGTTAACTACGAGAAAGGCGATCTATACGGGGGCTCTTTCCGAAAATTCGGGAAAACCCGTTATCGATCCGATTCACTGTCGCCACCTCGTTGATGGGACGTGTACCATCTGCCAAGAGGTTTGCCCGGAAGGGGCAATCCGATACGATCAAGGGGAGGAGCTGCTTGAGGAACGAGTGGGAGCCATCGTTGTCGCCACGGGTTACGACCTCTTCCCAATGGAGAAGATCGGGGAATACGGTTACGGACGGATCCCCGATGTGATCGATGGGCTTGCCTTTGAGCGCATGCTTTCGCCTTCAGGCCCGACGGGGGGCGAGATTCGGCGACCGTCGGACGGGAGGATTCCTCAGGAGGTCGTCTTCATCCAATGCGTGGCATCGCGTGATCCGGAGCGGTATATGCCCTATTGCTCGCGGGTCTGCTGCATGTATACCGCGAAACAGGCCAAACTCTTGAAGCAGAAAATTCCGAACTCCCAGCCGTATATCTTCTTTATGGATGTCAGGACTGATAGCAAGGGATACGAAGAGTTCTTGCAAGGGGCCATCGAGGAAGAGGAACTGATCTACCTGAGGGGTCGCGTGGCACGGGTTTTTCGAGAGGGGGATAGGGTCAGGGTTTGGGGCGAGGATACTCTCACCAATAGAAAAGTGGAACTCGACGCGGATATGGTTGTCCTGGCCACGGCGGTGGTGCCGAGCGAGGGTATTAAGGACATCGCCGCTCGGCTGAGGGCGACAGTGGATAAACACGGTTTCTTGACCGAGGCCCATATCAAGCTCTATCCCGTGGAGAGTCCGACGAAGGGAATATTTCTCGCCGGATGTGGACAGGGACCGAAGGATATCACGGATACCGTAGCCCAAGCCAGCGCTACGGCCAGTAAAATCCAGTCCCTCTTTTCCCAGGATGCCCTGCTCCAAGACCCGCTGGTGGCCTTCGTCGATCCGGAGATCTGTAGCGGATGCGGAATCTGTGTGCAAGTCTGTCCCTACGAGGCCCGGGAGATGGACGAATACCGGGGAATTTCAAAGGTTCATGAGGCCCTGTGTCAGGGGTGTGGCGCCTGCATTGCCGCTTGTCCCAACAATGCGTGTGAATTGAGGAACAGCAAGGCCGTGCAGGTTTTCGGGATGATGGAAACCTTTGCCGAAGGAGCGGAAGGGAGTTTGGCGGATGGATAAACCAATGACGACCGTTGAGCTGCCGGACATTGAGGGCAGACAAACGTTTCTGGCAGAAGTCCAAGAGAGATGCGGGGAGAACCTGGGGCTCTGCTATCAATGCTTGAAATGTACCGTGGGATGTCCAACGGCGCCGTATATGGATTTCAATCCCAATACCATCGTCAGGTTGATTCAATTTGGGTTGAAACGAGAGGTTTTGGAAAGCAATGCCATTTGGCTCTGCGTCTCCTGTGAGACCTGTGGAACCCGCTGCCCCAACGAGATCGATATCGGATTGCTCATGGATGCGTTGCGGGAGATGTCCTTGGAAGAGGGGTATCGAGCAAAGGAGAAGGGTGTCGTTGCCCTTCACAATGCGTTCATGGAGAGCATTAGAAGAGGCGGGAGGGTACACGAGGCCACGATGTTGATGGAGTATAAACTGCGGAGCGGCGACTACTGGACGGATCTGATACCGGGGATGAAGTTATTCATGAAGGGGAAGATTCCCTTGCTCCCGGGGAGGATCAAGGGGATTGACTCCATACGGGAGATCTATAAGAAAACTCAGAAGCAGCGCAAAGTTTTAGAGGACCGTGAAGGGAAATCGAAATGAGGGAAATTGCCTCAGGTGAAAAGGGAGAAATGTACTCGTACTTTCCGGGATGTACATCCCACTCCACGGCGGTGGAATACGGTCTTTCAATCAAGGCCGTATTGAAGGCCCTGGGGGTGAGTCTGGTGGAAATCGAGGATTGGAATTGTTGTGGGGCAGCAGCGGTTCACAGCATGAACAAGTTACTCTCCCTTTGCCTCCCTGCCAGGAACATCGCCATGGCTCAAAAAACGGATCTGGAACTCGTCGTGCCGTGTGCGGGCTGTTTCAATATGCTCAAGAGGACGGAGCGAGCGCTCAAGACGGACCCCGAGATGCGCAGGGAGGTTGAGAGCACCGTCGGGTTTACATACCAAGAGGATTTGAAGATCCGGGCCCTCATAGACATGGTGGTCAACGGGATTGGTTTCGGTCGAATCGAGGAGAAGGTCCAGAGACCGCTGACCGGATTGAAGGTAGCCTGTTACTACGGCTGCGCGTTGGTTCGCCACCCCAAGGTGACTCAACTGGATGATCCGGAAAACCCCCAGTACCTGGATACGTTGATGTCGTCCTTGGGCGCGACCGCGATGGAGTGGTCCTTTAAGACGGATTGCTGTGGAGCTGACCTCGCGTTGACCCATGGTGATTTCGTGGTGAAGTTGGTGAACAGGATTGTCGGAATGGCCCAGGAGGCGGGAGCAGAATGTCTCGTCTGCTCATGCGGCCTCTGTCAGATAAACCTGGAGATGAGGCAGGACGTTGGTGCCCTCGGTTTGCCGGTTTTCTATTTTACCGAATTGATGGGGATTGCCTTCGGCCTGGAGGGAACCAAGTGGTGGTCTAAGCACATGATTAGCCCGTCCACGTTACTGGATTCCCTAAGCCTCCGGTAGCGAAATGGAGAGCCGCCCAAGAGAGGTCGGCTGAGGATCGATTTAATGGCGAAGGGAAAGAAGACGGAGAAAAGCCGAGACGTCTTGGTAGTTGGCGCCGGAATTGCGGGGATGCAATCGGCCCTGCTCCTGGCCGAGGCGGGCTTGCAGGTTCATTTGGTGGAGTCTTCCCCGGCAATTGGGGGCTACTTTCCATTGCTCGACAAGACTTTTCCCACGAATTCATGCGGCATGTGCTTTATGAGTCCCCTGCCCCCTGCCTACTGTCCCATCTACGAGAGCGAGCTCCATGAGAATATCAGGCTCATGACGTCCAGCCACGTGGACGGGATCGAGGGGGAACCGGGAGCCTTTCGAGTTTCCGTCACCCAGAGACCGACCTTTGTGGATCCGGGGAAATGTAACAATTGCGTGTCGTGCGTGGAGGTGTGTCCTGTTGAGGTTCCGAGGGAATTCGGCGGAGGGCTGGAAAAGAGGAAGGCTATCTATCTTCCCTTCCCTCAGGCCATCCCGAGATCCTATGTCATAGATCCGGCTACCTGTACGCGGTGTGGAGAGTGCGTCAAGGTCTGTTCCCCCGGTGCCATCGATTTGGACATGGCCGAACAACGGCATACCTTAGGGGTGGGGGCGGTGATCTTGGGCCTTGGATTTGAGCCATTCAAGGCGGAGTTGAAAGGGGAGTACGGGTTCGGGAGATACGATAATGTCCTTTCAAGCATCCAGTACGAACGGATGCTGAGTTTCTCGAGCCCGAGCCGGGGCATGCCCGTGAGGCGGTCAGACGGGCGGGTTCCCAAGAAAATAGCCTTTCTTCAGTGTGTTGGTTCGCGAGACCCCTCGTGTGGACAAACTCACTGTTCAACGATTTGCTGCATGTACGCCATGAAACAGGCCATGATCACCAAGGAGCGAGACCCAGAGGCCGAGATAGCCCTCTTCTATATGGATATTCGACCCATGGGAAAGGACTATGAGCGCTACTATGAAAGGACCAAGGGGGAGTATGGCATCGATTTCAGGAGAAGCGCCGTCTCCGCGGTGAAGCAACTTCAGCAGACGAGAGACCTGTTAGTTACGTACGTTACGGAGGAAGGCTCGTTCCGGGAAGAGCAGTTTGATTTGATCGTTCTCTCCGTAGGATTCACCGTGAGCGACGAGGTGAAGGAGCTCGCTCAGGTGATGGGGATTGAGCTCAATGAGGCCGGCTTTTGCCGCACGGAGGAGTTTGCGCCTACCCAAACCTCCCGGCCGGGAATCTATATTGGTGGGACCTTTCGGGAACCGAGGGATATCCCGGAGACCGTGGTGGAAGGCGCCAGTGCTGCGGCCCAGGCGGCTACTCTCCTGGCAGCGGACGGGGAAAAAGGCGTACCAGACAAGGTTTATCCGGAAGAGGGTGCCCTGGGAGAAGGGCCGCCACGGATAGGGGTCTTCTTCCTATCCCGGGGGCATCGTCTTTCAGACATCTTCATGGCGGAAGAACTGATCAACCATGTTCAGGGGCTCAGGGACGTCGTCCATGGGGAGGAGATCCTCGCGAACGCTCCCTCGGATGGGTTTGATCGGATTAAACTTCGTATAGGGGAAATGGAGCTGAATCGGTTAGTCGTAGCAGGTTCCTCGCTGCGGACGTTGAGGATGGACTTTGGGGAGATGGCAAGAGGGATCGGTTTCAACCCC
>JAUWDQ010000202.1 GCA_030608745.1 Pseudomonadota bacterium
ACCGCTCACGCTGATGCCGTTGCCGCCAGCGTTCGTGGCGATCGTGCAGTTGCTGATCTCGACCGACGAAATCGACGCGTAGACACCGTCGGCCCCGTTGTCGTGGATCGCGTTGTATCTGATCTGAACGAGCGGGTTGTCGGCGTCGTTGATGAACATGCCGGCGCCCGTGTTGTCGTATATCTCGCAACCCAGTCGGACAAAGAAGATGGGAAAGCCCGTATCCCCACAGAGCGGGATCATCTTCTCCTTCGAAAGCCTCATGTGACGCAGGGTCGTCTCCATATGGACCTTGGCCAGGGCGTCTGTTTCGCGCTGGTATGCTGCCTCCAGGGCCCTCTTCATATTCTCCGGAAGGACACAGATGGATTTTAAGATCAATTGATAGATATGGGGAACAAAGAACTGGCTATCAACCATTTTCGTTTCTCATGAGGCCCTATAGAAGAAATAACATGGTCATCACGGACCGAAAAAACATGCATACCGATATAAAAGGTATTTCAAAATAAGGCAAGGGAGGCGGCATGTCAAGAGAGGAAATCCCGGAGGGCCGTGAGTTTCTTGAGCTCCCTCAGTTTCTCGGGTTTGTTTGGTTTATCTGGTTTGTTTCGTTTGGATGGTTGAGATCGTTAGGATCATCAGTTTGGTTTGTTCGGTTATTCGGTTCATTCCGTTTGTCTGGTTTATTGGGTTACTTGGGTTTGTTGAGTTACTTGAGTTTATTGAGTTTCAGGAGAAGAGCTTGTCCCTTCGCTTCAATGCCTCGTGAGATGATCCTTTTCCCGCCGCTGGCGGGACAGGCGGGGAATACTTACCCCTTCCAGCCGAGTTTGGGTGCTGCGATAAATAACAGTGCTGCAGTTCTGCGGTTAAGCAGTTAGAAAAACCTCCTAACGGCAACACTGGGGAACAGAGCACTAAAATTTGGTGGTGCGATAGACAAAAGTGCTGCGGTGCTGCGGTTAGAAATTGGGGTAAGAACAGTGTTGTAAAACAAGCGTAAAGCTGATATAAGTTGGGCGTAGCTTTTCTATCGTTATAAGACCAATTTCGGGGAAATCAATGGATATTGCGTGGGATCTGGCGGAGCACATTGTGGGGACGAGATTCGAAGACCTCAGTGGGCATACCGTCGATTTGGCAAAGCGGTTTTTCTCGATACCCTTGGAGTGGCGATAGCCGGTTCTTCTGCTGCGGGGGTAAAGGAAGTGGTGGAGCAAATGGAGGAGTGGGGAGGAAGGCCCGAGAGCACGATAATTTGTCACGGGAAAAGCCTCCCCGACGTAAACGCGGCTTTCGCCAATAGTGTAATGATCCATGCAAGGGACTTTGATGATACCCATGATGGGGCTGTG
This sequence comes from Pseudomonadota bacterium, assembly GCA_030608745.1. GTDB lineage: Bacteria > Desulfobacterota > BSN033 > WVXP01. Next base: position 1,359 of record JAUWDQ010000202.1, read on the forward strand.
GTCCATGCCAACGTGACCGCATCGCCCACGGTGATGGCCATTTCGGAGAAGGTGGATGGGGTAACGGGGAAGGAATTTCTCTGCGCCCTTGTCTTGGGAATAGACCTCAATTGTCGGTTGGGATTGGCGATCGGCAGTGCGCCGGAGTTTAGCCAGCGGGAGATCAAATGGATAAGAACCGCCGTTTGTGGAATCTTTGGTGCCACGGCAGCAGCGTGCAAAGTCCTGAAGATGGGGAAAGAACCGGTCATGAACGCCTTAGGAATAGCCCTGAGCCAAATAGGGGGGACGAGGCAAGTGATCACCGATTCTGCCCTCACCAAGAGAATGCAGCCTGCCTTTATGACGAGGGCAGCCATCATTTCCGCTCTTTTGGCCAAAAGAGGCGTTACGGGGTGTAAGGATGTCTTCGAGGGAAGTTATGGCTATTTCAATCTCTACTGGGGTGGAGGCTATGCTCGCCACGAGCTAACGGAAGGTTTGGGGGAGAGGTTCGAAGTGGATAACCTCAGTTTTAAACCATACCCCTGTTGCCGGTATACCCACGGGCCCATCGATGCCGCCCTGAAGTGCACGAAGCGGAATGGAATCTCCTCCGACTCGGTTGAGGAGATTAGGGTCCATCTGGTAAGGCACCCATTTTTTGACATGGTAAGTCGCCCCTTTGAATTGAGGGGGGACCCGAGCGTGGACGCCCAATTCAGCATCCCTTATGCCGTAGCTTCCGCCATCTTGGATGGATACGTCTTTCTCGACTCCTTCGAGCCGGAAAAGGTGAAGGCGAGGGCGAGGAATCCATTATTGAAGAAAGTTGCGGTTTTCAGGGATGGGGCTATCAAGGATCCCAGGTCCCTTGGACCGGCGACAGTGGAGATCAAGACAAAGTCAGGCACGGTATTCTCTGAGACCGTGGAGGAGTTTAAGGGCCACCCGAAAAATGCGATGACCGAGGAGGAGTGTCGTGGCAAATTCCTTAGGTGCTCAGGGTATTCCTCCAAACCCTTTTCAAGAGAAGACCTTGAGAAGATTATGGAGGCAGTGCTTCGACTGGAGAGGCTGAAAAATACCAACGACCTGATGAAACTTCTCAAATGATTCTTGAGGGAGAAGAATATGGATTATCTTTCATCGAAGTTTGCCGAGTTCGCTCAAGGCCTTCAATTTGAGGATTTGGGCCATGAGGTTGTCCTCCAAGCTAAAAAGGCCATTTTGGATTTGATAGGAGTGGCTCTTGCAGGCTATCCAATGGAATTCCCCACAATGGTCGCTGACTACATCGCGGGTTTGGGGGGGAAACCCGAGGCCACCATCATCCGGAAAAGGAAGAAGTATCCTGCCATGAATGCGGCTCTCGCCAATGGGGTCTGTGCCCATGCACTGGATATGGATGATGGCTACCGGTATGGCGGGGTCCACCCAGCATCTCCTATCCTTCCAGCAGCCATTGCGGCTGCCGAATCGGAGGGGAGCAGCGGGAAAGATCTGATTACAGCTACGGTCGCTGGATTTGAAGTCTTATTGAGAACCTCGAGGGCCATCAATCCCTCCCATCTATCGAGGGGATTTCATACCACGGGCACTGTGGGCCCCTTTGGAGCCGCTGTGGCTGTTGGCAAACTCCTTGGCCTGAGGAAGGACGAGATGGCAAGTGCCATAGGGATAGCGGGGCTTCAGGGTGCGGGGCTCCTGGAGATCCTCCATGATGGAGCTATGGTGAAGCCGATTCACCCGGGAAAGGCTGCAATGGCTGGCCTCCTGGCGGCAATCTTTGCTCGAAATGGGGCCAGGGGTCCGACCAGCATCTTCGAGGGTCAAAAGGGGTTCCTGGGAGCCATGGCGGACAAAATTGACCAGGAAGCGCTCCTGAGGGGTTTGGGCGAGGAATTTCATATCTTAGGGACCTATTTTAAACTTCATGCCGCTTGCCGACATACCCATCCCATCGTCGATGCTGCCCTGGAGATCTGTAGGAAGAACAGCTTAGGCCCCATGGACATCAAGGGGATCGATATTGAGACCTATCCCGTTGCAATCCAATTCTGCGGCCACACCGTCCACCCGGACACCGTTTCTGCTGCTAAGTTCAGCATCCCCTTCTCCGTCGCGATGGCGATCTCTCTCGGGGACATATTTATGGATAAGTTCACCGGGGAGAATATCCGGGATGACGGCATCAGAGAACTGGCAGCTAAAGTGAAGGTGCACCCTGGGGAGGAATGGGCGAGGGATTACCCTGACAAAAGGGGGGCTTCTGTCACGATCCAGACTTTCTCAGGCCAGTCTCATTCATCATCCGTTCCCCTCGCAAAGGGCGAACCGGAGAATCCAGCTACCCTGGAGGATTTGATCGAGAAATTCCGAATCAATTCAACCCAAGTGCTTTCTCAACGGGAGTCCAGGAAGTTGGAGGAAACCATCATGAATCTGGAGAATCTCTCAGCCGGTGATATCACCTGCCTCCTCTAGGGGAAGAGCATATGGAACCGGTAGTAGAACAGATCAAATATATCCTATCTCCAGGCTCCATAGCTATTGTGGGCGCATCCTCCGATTTTACGAAGTTTACGGGGAGGACTTTGAAGTACCTGTTGAAACACGGCTACAAGGGCAAAATCTACCCCATTAACCCAAAGTACGATGAGATCGTTGGGCTTAAGTGTTTTCCCTCTATCGAAGCCCTTCCCGAATGCGTAGATACCGCCTTTATTCAGATCCCCAGCAAGGGGGTTGCATCCGTGGTTAAGGAATGCATTACGAAGGGGATTAAGGGCGTCATTATCCATTCCGCTGGATTGGCGGAGACTGGGGAAGATGGGAGGAAGAGACAGCAAGAGATTAAGGAGATGATAAGGGGAACCACCGTACGGCTGGTGGGGCCTAATACCGCGGGTATAGCCAATATCGTCGAGAAGGTCATCCTGACCCCCGTGGTTGCCTATGAGTTGAACGAGCTAACCCCTGGGAGAATTGGTATCGTGTCCCAGAGCGGGGGTCTGACCGGAGCCTTGGTGACGCGGGCTGAGGCGAGGGGAATAGGGTTTAGCTATATCATCTCGACGGGCAATGAGATGGATTTAGAAGCCTCTGACTACATGCGGTTCTTGATCGATGACCCCCATACCGATGTGATCACCCTCTTCCTTGAAGGAATAAGGAATACCGAGAAGTTCTGCGAGGCGGTCGATCTGGCTCACGAGAGGGGGAAACCCATCCTCGTTCTCAAAGTGGGAAGGGCTGAGGTCGGATCCAGGGCAGCGGCCTCACACACCGGAACCCTGACGGGTTCGGATGCCACGTATGATGCGTTTTTCAAGCAGAGAGGACTCATTCGACTGGAAGCCCTCGAAGATCTCTTCGAAATCTCCTCTCTTTTCTCGAAATATACGCCGCCTCTTAATTTCCTTGGACAAACCAAACCTGAGTTAGTGAGATCAGCACGATCAATCATGTCC
>JAUWDQ010000114.1 GCA_030608745.1 Pseudomonadota bacterium
AGATGACTGGAGTTTGCTGAGTTTCCCAGCACCCATTTTTGTAATCTGTTGATTATATGGCAACTCAGGGGCTTTGCCCCAGTTGGAACATTGGAATAATGGAATACTGGAATGCTGGAATAATGGGTATAAAAACCAGTGAAATACAAACTCAATATTGACGGCTTCGTAAAAAGTCCATCTGCCGTTCGACATGCTCACGGCCCTGAGCAAATCCGAAGGGCTGCGTTGCGCTGCATCCTTCGTCATTGCAGCGTACTGGCAAGTACGCCTCATTCCTATAGATTCGCACGCCTTGCATCTGGAGTTTTTTACTGTGCCGTCTGATTTATGACTTTTTACGAGACCATCAATATTCCATCCAGAAAAACCGAGTAAACCGAATAGACCAGAAAAACGAGACAAACAAGATAAACCAAATAAACCCAATAAACCCAACAAACGATCCAAACCATCTCAACGATCTAAACCAGATAGACCAAACAAACCAGATAAACCGAAACGATTCCTCAAAGGAACAACGGAATTCCCCAAGAAACCCGGAAGCTTTGATCATTTTTCGTTGACTTTTATTGGGGAAAGGGGCACCTTATTATTCGGCGAGAGGCTCATGATGAGGGAAGGTCCCGCAGATTTATATTTTGTGGTTCATGAACATCATGCCTCCCATCTCCACTATGATTTCAGGTTGGAAATGGGAGGGGTTTTCAAATCCTGGGCAATTCCCAAGGGACCCTCCATGAATCCAGCCGAGAAGAGGCTGGCCATCATGGTTGAAGACCATCCCCTTGAATATGGGGCATTTGAGGGAATTATTCCTCCAGGAAACTACGGGGCTGGGGCCGTGGTTATTTGGGACGAGGGATCCTATACCCTGGCGGAAGGGGGGGATCCTGAGAAACAGCTGGAAAACGGGAGGTTCAGCTTCGAGCTCAAGGGGAAGAAGCTGAAGGGCCATTTTTCCATGGCCCTCCTCAAGGGAAGGGGCAAGGGAAATCAATGGCTTCTCATGAAGAAGAGGGATCAAGAGGCGGACCCCACATTCAAACTCGAGACTGCCCTCACAGAGGACAAGAGGCAGAAGCTCGAAGTGAAAATCCCTCCCTGTGAGATCGACCGTGGCCCCTCCTAATGTTAAATGTGATGACATAAATATTTGCGTATAAAAAGGAGGTAGTCCATTGGAAAATCCCATGATTTAATCAACAGTAAATATTGGAAGGGGGAAGGGTAGAGATGGAGATATATCTTATGCAACATGGTGAGGCTCATGCCGAGGATCAAGATCCTGAGCGATCTTTGACCCCAGGGGGAGAAGATCAGATTCGGTCCAGTGGGAAAGCCCTCAAGAAACTGGGGGTCGATGTAGAGCTTATCGTCTCCAGCCCCAAGAAGCGAGCGCGGCAGACGGCGGAGATCGTGGCAGGGGAATTGGGTTATCCCAAGGAGGGGATTGCGGTTACGGAGGCCTTAGAGCCCTTGGCACCCGCTGAAGATGCCATTGCTTACCTGGGGCGTCTCGGAGATAAGGGGAAGATGCTGCTGGCGGGACATTTACCCTCCCTCGGGGAAATCGCATCGAATTTAATGAGTGAGGGAACCCGTGTCTCCATCCATTTTGAGATGGGTGGGGTCTGTCGCATCGATGTCGAGGCGCTTCCCACCCACAAGGGGGATCTATGTTGGCTTTTGCCTCCGGCGCAACTGAGGTTACTGGCGGAGGGAAAGTAGCTGTTTGATATTCAATTGATATGGGGCCTTAAGAGATCCTTGTTGAGAAGATTATGGAAACGCCCGAATTGGAAATCGTCGATCTGGGGGAACTCACCCCGGAGTTGGTGGCGGAAAGGCATGGAACAATCCGGGAGCTCTGGTGGGGGGAGGTCTGGCCGGGGAATTTGGAGAGGGAAAGGAGCTACTCCGAGAGATATCTCTTTATCAAGGGATCCAGTCCTGTTATTCTCACCGCACCCCATGCAGTTCCCCATGATAGGGGAAATTACAACGGAAGAAACCGACTGAAACCGCAGGATGAATTTACGGATCTTATCGTGTTTAGGGTGTGTCAAGAGGCCAAGTGTTTCGGGCTCGTTCCACTGACGAAATTGAGGGATCCCAATGTCGACAATTTCGATGGCCTAAAGGCAAGGGAAACCCCTTTTCTCCGGTGTCTGGAAGGTCTCATTGCTTCCCATGATATTCAGTTGCTTCTGGATATCCACGGGCTGGATAGAATGCGCAGGGGAGTTGACATCGAGATTGGGACAAGATATGGATTCAGCCTGAGGGACAGGAGGGAGATCTTGGAGCATTTGGAGGGGCATCTGCGGAGAGAGACGGATTACCTGATCAGGAAAGATCGCTCTTTCATAGGCGGGGAGATTGTTCGAAACATCATGGAGATGATACCTGCCATCCAACTGGAAATCCACAGGAGACTGCGAGATGACGGCCACTCCGCGGAAATGAAAAGGTTGATCGAGATCTTGGCCAATTTCGTGAAATCCCTTCCATTGGATGCGAACCTCACCCCTTCACCCCGATAAGAGAAACCCCCGAGAAGATATACAGGGAAACCACTGTTCGGATAAAGCCATAGTTGTCCCCTAAAAGGAAAGTCTCCTTTGACTTCTGCTGGCAGGATCCTTATCGGCCACAAAACACACCTTCGATCTTACTCTCGATATCCTGGCATAAAATATCCAGCCTCAGGTGTACACTCCAGAGACACTGAGATAAGATCTTGATATTATTAGACCCTTAGACCCTTAGGGCCCGTTCCGAGGGATGCCTTCTCAAGACGCCCTCAGGAGGCAAGCACACGCGAAACAAGGGACAGTGATAAAACGCTAATACACAACGTCAAAATCGGGGGTTTGCTAAGTTTGATGATCTCGTAAAAAGTCAAAATTCGATGGCAAAGTAAAAAGCTCCAAATTCAAGGCGCGCAAATCCTGAGGAATGAGGCGTACTTATAGTACGCTGCAATGACGAAGGATGCAGCGCAACGCAGAAGTTGGACTTTTTACGAAGCCATCAAGTTTTACAGGGAGGAAGTATTTTCATAACCCTTTGATTTTATTTAATGGAAGCTCTTCTCAGGAGATCGCGAATACTTGGATCACAACCAATGTGATTCATGTGTTCAATCTTCGGATCTCCTTTCCTCCGTGTTTAGGAATCTCATCGCGGGACGGTCGTTCTGTAAAGGATAAAGGCTATCCACACAACCCCTAGGCCTCCGAGGCCAAGCACACTGTAAGACCAGCCCCACGTTATGTAGGAGCCAGTTTCTGATGACATTGGATTAGCCCAATCCAAAATGGCACCAAATGTCAATGAAGAGATAGCACCGGCACCGAATCCCAGAAAAGACCGCAAGGCAAAGGCAGCTCCCCTATAAGAGGTTTCGACCTTCTCGGTCAATCCTGCGGAGAGAACCGGAGAATCTCCTATCGCGGAAAACCCATAAATCATTCCAATCACGATAACCAAAACGAGAGGAAAACCAATGAGCCATCCCATGGTAAAAGAACAGGCCGTACTAAGACTCCCAAGAAGCAGAATCATGATTGCACGTCCAAGCCTATCTGAAAGGAAACCCATGGAGATTGATGCAAGGAGCCCCATGAGGTGAAAGGCCCCGACGATGTTAGCGCCAATACCTGCAACCTTCAACGCCTCGGGTCCACTGACCGCAAGGCAGGCGGACAGGAATGCCGGAGTCCACGCCCACATCCCCATAAGCTCCCAGTTATGCCAGACATATGCCATGATAAGCAGTATAGCAGGTTTATTTCGCAAGACCTCCACCGAAAACTTCTGTTCTTCTCGTCTCGGTGATATTGAAGCCGGTGTTGAAGCTAGAGTGATCCATAGCAAAATCGAACCCGCCAATGGACCGAGGCACGTCAGGAGGAAAGAAAGGTGATACCCTCCATAGGGTAAAGCAATCCCACTGATTCCCAGCGATACGGCATAACTCAGGGAAGTACTTGCGATGAAGAACCCAACGGCCTTTCCTCGGGTCTGGCTGGGGTGCCGATCCGCGATCATCATGATCCCGGTTGTATAGGTTCCTCCCAATGAGATCCCAATAAGGGTATAAAGCAAGAAGCCCGCGTAATAACCGCGTGCAAGGATGGCAAAAGCCAGTGAGGCCAAGGCCGTTGAGACATTTGACCAAAGAAAGACGCGCTTTGGCCCAACTCGGTCGGCCAACTCGGAAAGGACAAATAGAGAGACAGCAAACCCAATTTGAAATCCGCTGGAAATAGATCCTGCGGCCGTAGCAGACATCCTCCATTCCCTCTGGACCACAGGAAGGGCGGCCGCATAGGTCATAAACACTAAATACGTAAAGAATCTGGAGGAGCAAATCCCGAGAAGCCACCAGTCGCGTTTCATTGATCAATAGAAAGAACTCATACTGTTTAGTAGCAGTTTTCTGAACCCTTTATTTCTGAGGCATACAAATCATTGAAGCACATTACTGAGGAATTTTGAGGTCCAGTTCCGAAGCAATCTGCTTAAGTTTTTCCAAGACGGATGAGAGAATTGGAACACCTTTCCTTTGATTTTCTTTGCGGGCAATTATTTCGGGTTCACCGGGAATGAATATCCTTTCTGTGTCCGGTTCAAGGGGTGAGGATTTAATGTCCTGGACCAGCGAATCGAAGTCTTTGTTGAATTCATCTACCCGGCGGAATCCTGAGATTTTCATGGCGCCAAAAAAATGCCCCATATTCGCTTGGGCATCAGGTTTTTTTGACGCGGAAAGTCTGCTCCCGAAGTTTGCGCCCGATAATATCCCGGAAAGGATGTCTGCCATCAATCCCAAGCCATAGCCCTTATAACCGCCAGTTATTTTCTGGCCGCCCAAAGGATATTGCAACACAGACATCGGGACTACACCCTGTGAATCGAGGAAGGGTTCAACCGGTGGATAGACCCATCCATTGGGGACCTGCTGTCCCTTGCGGAGCACAACGTCAATCTTACCGCTTGAAACAACGCTGGTAGACATGTCCAAAATGAATGGAGGATCTTGCTTTCGTGGAACAGCAACGCTAATGGGATTTGTTCCGAGAATTCCCGTTGTCCCTCCCGTCGGCACGACACGGGGTGAGCCATTGCTCATGGCAATACCGATCATGTCCGAATCGAGAGCCATGGAAGAATAGTATCCAGCAATACCGAAATGATCGCTTCTATTGACAGCGAGAAAGGCCGACCCGAATTCTTCGGCCCTGGATAGGCATGCTTTCATAGCGTGCCAACCTACCACCATTCCAAGTCCATTTCCGCCATCGCAATGGCCCGTGGTATGGGTTAACCACTCTATTTTGATTTTTGGATGCGTTTCGATGACACCATTTTTGATCCGCCTGAAACAGGGAAAAAGGCGTGCTACACCGTGGCAATCGAAACCCCTGAGGTCCGCTTCAATCAAAACATCAGTTGCCCTTTTTGCATCTTCGGTAGGAACCCCCAGTCGTTCGAACACTTTTTCCGTAAAATCTCGAAGAACTCCTGCATCAATTAAGACGGGCTCGGATGATATCTTCATGTTTGTTTTCTATTTTGGGAGGATAATCGTGTTGGAAATTTTCCTGTAAAGACGAACAAAATCTACTATAATAAGTAACATCTATACCCGCTATTTAATATTCAAGCCATTGAATTTTTTTGTAATACAATAGCAGAAAGAGAAGAAGGTAGTCAAGGCGATTTGCCTTTAGGGTATGGGGTTTGGGGAGGTCTCTGAGGGTATGGAGGTGAAAACTCAGGTAGCCATTATTGGCGGTGGTATCACGGGGGTGGGCATCGCGCGGGATCGGGATGCATACCTGGAGTGATGTAAGAGCACCTCATCAGGCAATCTTGTGCGTATGATCCAATTAAAGTGAGGGATCCCAACATGATACCTGCAATCCAGACACTCCAAGCTGAGGCCGCAAAGAGTCTTTCCGGAATCCTTTTTGATATTGACGACACCTTTACGACTCGTGGTAGGATTCGTGCCATTGCTTACCAGTCCCTGTGGACATTGAAGGAGTCCGGCCTCTGGGCCGTTCCCATTACGGGCCGACCCGCGGGGTGGTGTGACCACATTGCCCGCATGTGGCCTGTGGACGGGATTGTTGGGGAAAACGGGGCTTTCTATTTCTGGTTTGATCAGAAAGAACGGAAGCTCAAGAAGCGATTCCTCGACCCCGAAGAAGTGCGAGCTGAGAAGCGACAGCGGCTGACGCGTATCAAGGAAGAGATTTTGGCTTCGGTTCCAGGCTCAGCCATAGCCAACGATCAGCTCTACCGCGAGACTGACCTTGCCATCGACTATTGTGAAGATGTAGCACCCCTTGATCGGAGGGCCGTCGATCGAATCTGTGGGATCTTCAACAAGCATGGTGCGAGGTGCAAAGTTTCCTCCATCCACGTGAATGGGTGGTTCGGAGACTACGACAAGCTGGGGATGACGAAAACCTTTGTGCTGGAGCGTTGGGGATTTGATCTGGATACCAACAGGGAGCGGTTTCTGTTCTGCGGGGATTCCCCCAACGACGAACCCATGTTTCAGTACTTTCCGAACACCGCTGGGGTGAAGAACGTCTTGAACTTCGCCGAGCGCATGAAGTTTATGCCCTCCTTTGTTGCATCCCGCGAGGGAGGGGAGGGCTTTGCCCAAATCGTTGAAACCATACTCCAGCGCCGGGCAAAATAGAAGAAAAACGGGACACGCTATTTTTTGTTGACATAAGGGCTATTGTTTGATATTAATTCAACAATCAAGAAAAGGTGGTTTGGCAACATGGCGAGGATAGTTGGAAACGGATTTTTCTGGTGGTGGTGGGAAAAAAGAAGGAGGGGTTTGGCCGATGATGGCGAATGACCGATAGACTAATGGATGATTGAGGCCGTGGGCAAATCCCTTGCTCACGGCCTTTCATTTGGCAACGAAAAAGCCGTGAGCTGACCGGGGAAGCTTGCGGCTTTTCATTTCATGGAGAATGGAAACCCATATGAAAGGAGGAAGGTGATGATCAACGAGGCTATTGGCAAAGTGGTTTTAAAGGAGGATTTAACGGAAGGGGAAATGGAGGATGCGATGAGGGAGATTACGATGAGAAGTGCATCTACTGTAGAAATCGCATCATTCATTACGGCATTAAGGATGAAGGGGGAGACGCCCGAAGAGATAACGGCAGCGGCGAGGGCAATCAAGGATAAGTCCTCGACAATCAATGTCGGAGATGATCTCGTGTGCCTGGATCGTGAAGAAATTACGGTTGAAAGGGAAACGGTCCTGAGCACTACAAAGGGATTAGCTGAAGGAACAACGATATTCAATATCTCCACGGCAACGGCACTGGTTGTGGCAGGAGGGGGTCTAAAGGTAGCAAAATACGGAAGAAGGTCTGCTTCTCCTCTCTGTGGAAGCGCAGATGTGACTGAGGCGTTGGGGATCAACCTGGATATGACATCTACTCAACTGGAAAGATGCATCAATGAAGTTGGTATCTGTTTTCTTTACGAACCTCAGGTCCAAAAAGGCATGGAACATATTGTCGCCATACGGAAGAAGATTGGAATCAGAACGATATTCAATCTTTTAGACCCCCTGATTAACCCTGCAGGGGCAAGGATCCAGGTATTGGGCGTTTATAAGCCGAGTTTAACGGAGACGATGGCTACGGTTTTGAAGAATCTGGGGATCAAAAGGGCCTTCGTTGTGCACGGCGAAGATACCTTGGATGAGATTAGCATCACCGGAAAGACCAAGGTCACGGAGTTTAAAGATGGGTGGATGAAGAGCTCCTTCATCAAGCCCGAGGATTTCGGGATGAAAAGGGGAAAGCTTGCCGAGATCAAAGGTGGGACGAAAGAGCAGAATGCCGAGATCATTCTGGAGGTTCTACGGGGTAATCGAGGGCCAAAACGGGATATCATCGTTTTGAACGCGGCGGCCGCCTTTGTGATTGCCGGAAGGGCGAAGGATTTTAGCGAAGGTGTCCAGTTGGCCAATCAATCCATCGATTCAGGGGAGGCCATCAATACACTGGAGAAGCTGGTCGAATTCACCAACGCGGAGCACAGATATGTGAGAAAGTCATACGAAGGAGAAGTGGAATAAGTTCCGCGAGCCAATTTTTAAGGGTATTGATGGGGAATCCACCTTCGATCCGGCAAAGATCCACCTAAAACCGTACTGGATGGATAACAACGCTACCGACTTCGGCTAAGAGAGCCTCCAGACCTCATTTTTGCCTATGAACGATCAGGGGGTTCAAGAAAAAAAGGCTCATCTCCAAAAAAGTTGGTGGTCATAGAAGGATCCAAGGGGTCAAGGGTTCAAGGATTCAAGTGAAATGATTAAGAACTACAAAGAGTTAAAGATTTGGCAAAGGTCTTATCAACTCTGTTTAGAAGTTTATCAA
>JAUWDQ010000040.1 GCA_030608745.1 Pseudomonadota bacterium
GTCCGTTGCCCCGCCTTTGCCATCTCAACGATTTTATTATGGACCTGGATGCCACGAATCTTCCCCTCTTTCTTCAATGATGGCAGTATTTGAACCGTATCACCAACTGAAATACTCCCAGAAACGAGGGTGCCCGTAACCACCGTCCCAAACCCCTTCATGACGAATACACGGTCGATAGGTAAGCGAAATAAGCCCTCGGATGTCCTTCCTTGGACTTCATTGGCCAAACTATCTAATGTGGTCAACAATTCTGGAATCCCCTCGCCAGTGAGGGAGGAAACGTTAACAATGGGAGCCCCTTCCAAAAACGTTCCCTTGACCAATTCCCTCACTTCCTCTCCAACCAATTGGACCAACTCGAGGTCGGCCAAATCGATCTTACTCACTACTACCAAACCCTTTTTGACCGCCAATAACCTGCAAATATCCAAATGTTCTCTCGTTTGGGGCATAATTCCCTCATCTGCGGCCACAACCAAGGCAACCAGATCAATGCCCCACGCCCCAGCAACCATATGTTTAACGAATTTCTCATGGCCCGGGACATCCACAATCCCCATTCTTGAGCCACTGGGAAGCACGAGGGAGGCAAATCCCAGTTCAATGGTAATTCCCCTCTCTTTCTCTTCCTTCAACCGATCCGTATCAACACCCGTCAGTGTTTTGATCAAGGCAGTTTTACCATGATCAATGTGTCCGGCCGTTCCCAAAACGATCTGTTTCATCCCCTTACCCCGAACCTTGGTATCATGTCGCTAAAAGAATTGCCCTTTATCCTTAATTAGCAGATCTCCATCACCAGTTCAAGGATTATCTCCCTCCACTTGCAGCTTTTCACCTCCGTTGAACTCGATTTCTCCCGCGAAAAAAAAAGGGAGAACCGAAGTTCTCCCTTTCCCGAAAAAGAGGCGTTATTTCACGGTATCCCTCAGTTTATTTCCCGGTTTGAACTTGGCGACCTTGGTAGCGGGTATCTTGATTTCCTTTCCAGTTCTGGGATTGCGCCCCGACCTAGCCTTTCTCTTTGAAACCATAAAGGTGCCAAAACCGGTCAGGGTCAATTTATCCCCTTTTTTTAATGCCTTTGTCACATTGCTGGTAAAGGAATTTAATGCCTTTTCAGCCGCTGCCTTCGTAATCTTGGCCTCCTTAGAAATATTTGCAATGAGATCAGCCTTCGTCATTCCCTTTCACCTCCTTTTCCTCTTGAATTATGTCAAGAAGCCCCCCAGCAGGGACTCAAGAGAAATACAATGTCCCCATACTAATGAGTTCCACGATAAATGTCAACAAAAAACTTCTTTTTTTTCTATTTTTTCTCCATTATCTCGCTATTTCCGAGTTCGATGGATATCGGGGTTCATAGGGCTTTACCATAAGAATTGCGCTCGCTTGCCCAAATTAACTAATGATTTCAAATAAATACATATCTTGATCTTCCTGAGTTTCCGGAGAAACCCATTGTCCCGGTGTTCCTGAGCATAATCTTTTGAAGAACTGGAATGATAGAATGTTGGAATAATGGGCAGGGGCAAAGCCTCTGAGTTCCTATATAGTCAACGGGTTACAGGAATATTTCCTCTAAAACTCAGGAAATCCCGATTATATATACCTCTCCATGAGGTCCGCAATGGCCTCTTCAACCTTTTGCTGGGATGTGGCCTGTATCCTCTCCAGGTGATCCTGCACCCGTTGAAAAAGCATGGGATTGTTGAGGTCGTCCAATTTTCGATAGAGCCCAGCACGTCTCCCCAGCCGATAATTGAGCCTCTGCTCCTCTGGAAGCGTTAAATATCGATCGATGATCCCTTTCATCTTAGGTTTGTCCCCCGGCAACTGGCCCTCCACCTCCTCCAAGAGGTTCAGGATGTGATCACTTGCGAAATAGCTCTTAATTCCTTGTAGTTCGTCGATGAGCAACCCCTCCTCCCTTATTATTTCGTCATCGGAAGACAGGACGAACTCATGTGCTTTGACCTTTCCATACAAGGGCATATCCTGGAGAACCTTTAAGGTTCTGACCCGAATGAAATGCGGATCAATCTGGTTCAGGACCTTGGCCGTCTCAATGGCATGGGGTTTCCACATCCCTTTCCCCCCCAATCCCAAGATCACGTATTCGGAAAGCCCCAAACCGGATGCCTTGATCTTCTTTCCCGCCTCGATATGCAGCCGAGCCGTCACCCCCTTCTTCATGAACGCAAGAAGGCGATCATATCCCGACTCCAAGCCGATATGAACCCTTGATAGTCCCGCTTTCTGAAGCGCCTTGAGCTTTTGGAGTTCTATTGTGTGAACGGTTTTGGACCTCGCATAGGTGGTAATCCTCTGGACGTCGGGAAAGGTCTCTTTCAGAAAGGTAATTATCTCCGTCAGATCATCGGTCCCCATCCTCAGGTTATCACCGTCTTGAAGAAAGACGTTATTTCCCCCACCGTAAAGCCAAAGGACAACCCTCAGAAAGGCCTCATTGTAGAGATCAGGCCTGTCAAAGATGGTCTGAACCACTGAGGCATTGATTTCCCCCGCAAGACCCACGTTCCATGAGATCGCCTTTACCTCCTGGCTGATCTCCTTGACCGCCCTAATATCCTCCTTAACCTCACCTACGGATCTCAGGCTAAACCGCTCCCCCTTATAGGTTCGGCAAAAGGCACACCGATTCCATGGACAATTCCGGGTAACCCGGATAAGGAGGCTGTAAGCCTCGTTGGGAGGCCTAATGGGACCCTGTTCAAAGGTATATTGCATCTGCCACAAACCCCCGTTCAGCTCTGCGTAACGGTCACCTCCTCGGGTTCGATATCCAATTTCGAACAGATCTTATTCTCAATGCGATAACAGAGCGTTTCCAATCGATCCATCCACTCCCTTTGGCCTTCGTCTCTACAATATCTAGCCCTGACATCATCAAATCTCTCCCTCAAGGTTACGATCTGATCGTGACGGACCCTCTTATCTGAATAATTAACCACCTCCTCCTCCGTAACCCATGGTAAATCCGGATCCTTCAGGAGGAAAACATGCTCACGCACGATCTCCGCAACGCGCTTGTAGCCCAGATTCCTCAATAATCGATAACCCGTAAGGCTATGATCTTCGCCGGAATCAAAGCTTTCAGCCTTGGTGATATCGTGAAGCAAGGCTGCGGCCTCCACCACATTCAAGTTCAAATTCTCACCCCTTCGGTTCAGCTCCGTCGAAATGGAAAGGGCAATCTCGGCTACCTTGATACAATGTCGGATAATATTTCCCATCCCATTGTACCGTTTCAATAAATCCAAACATTCCCCTTTCGATGGGACCCTCATTCCCCCGTGCTGCTTTTTCCCCAAAGGGTCCTCCTTCATCCTCTAAATGATTGTATTGCTTACAATAAAACATATAACCCAGCACAATCCCTGTCAAGGAAATCAGATTCAGGAGTTTCCGGAGTTTTTGGAGAACACCGTTGTTCCTGAGGGTAATTCCATCCTTCAAACTGCAGCACCGCATAACGGCAGGATCCAAACTCGGCTGGAAGGGGGAAGTATTCCCCGGAACCCCGAAAGGGAGAAACTCAAGAATCGTGATGGAGGTATCATCTGGGGTCGGGAAACAAACCCCCCATTTTCCCCTCGAATCGTATTGGGGCCCGGGGTATGTTGGCCCCAAGGGAGAACCAGAAAATCCTTTAGCGTGGAAAACCCCATAGAAAAGATCGTCGATCTACGAAGTGATGAGATGACGAACCAACACCTCGCATGACAAAGGGCATGAGCGATGCAGAGGTGGGAGCTACGCGGATTTCATGTCCCTCAGGAATCCATCCGTGTAATCTTCACCGTGAGATAAAGATCCCCGCGTTCCCCATGGGGGGAGCTCCGGCCCATACCCCGAAGCCTGAGGCGGGTTCCATCGCCAATATCCGGGGGAATCGTGACCACAACCGTCCTTCTTCTATGCGGAATGCTGACGAACTTGCGGGCTCCCAACAGTGCCTCCCGTGGTGTAATGACAATGGTCCCGTGGATATCAAGGTCTTCCCCCTTAAAGGGACGGATATTTTGAAGCCGTGGCGTACTTCTCCGTTGTAGTGAATGGGCGAGCTTCTGGCTGATCCCGATTCTCGGAAGGGCAAAAAAGAGCTTGACGGTAACCAAACCGAAGATGAATCCCCCTATGTGAGCCCACCAGGCGACCCCGCCCGCCTGTCCGTGGCTCACCGATGCGTAAAAGAATTGGATTAAAACCCAGTAGCCCAAGAAGAAGACGGCCGGCAACTCAAAGAGAAGGGGGAAGAAGAATATGGGAACCATTGTGAGAACCCGCGAACGGGGGAATAGGAGAAAATAGGCACCCATAACGCCGGCAATGGCACCACTGGCCCCTATGGTTGGGAGAGGGGAATGCCAGTTGGTCGCGAGATGGATCGACACAGCGGCAATACCGCTCAGGATATAGAATGCGAGAAAACGGGATGGTCCCAGCCTGTCTTCCACGTTGTCCCCAAAGATATAGAGAAACCACATGTTCCCCAGCAGGTGGAGAAATCCGCCATGGAGGAACATATAGCTGAAGAATGGAACCACCTGTGTCAGGATGGTGAAATCACCCGAGATCCCTGGGTCTGAGTATCGAATCGGAACCACGCCATAGAGGAAAAGGATCCTTTTGAGATAGGGCCCCTGGGCCAATTGCCAGAGGAAAACGAGGACATTGATGCCGATGATGATGTTTCTGATGATGGGGTAGGTCTTTGACTGGATCGTATCGCGTAAGGGAATCATGAATGTTCTCTTCTCCAGGGGCAAACCCTAGTGCAGAAATGAACATAAGGCGCCATCCCGGCCTTGTCAAGGGGTTTCCTCTTCTCCTTGAATCCTTTGGCGTAAAATGGTAAAAAACGATAATTTCATGGGGTAGAACGATGAGCTCGATCACAAGCTCTTATGGGGAAATGCTATGGCGAAAAGGGAGAACCAAGGGGAATTCGTGGTCATTCTGGTGACCACAGGCTCACAAGAGGAAGGGTTGAATATCGCCCGTGCTCTGGTGGAGTCAAGGCTGGCGGCCTGTGTCAATATCATTTCAGGCCTTCGGTCCATTTATCGATGGAAGGGGAAGATCTGGGATGAGGGGGAACTCCTTCTGCTCATCAAGACCCGAATGGCTCTATTCGAACAGGTAAAAGGCAAGGTCAAGGAAATCCACAGCTATGAAGTACCGGAAATCATAGCCATTCCCATAAGCTGGGGATCCGAAACCTACCTGAATTGGCTAGGGGAATCAACCCTTTCATAGGTGGATGAAAACCCTTAAATGGAGGGTTTAATGAGGGATTCAAATGGCCTAAAGGGCGATTTTTCAGGTGAAATGCCGCATGAGCCCTCAGTTGCAGTGAAAGCAAGCATTGATGGCTTCGTAAAAAGTCCAACCTCTGCGTTGCACTGCATCCCCTGCCCTGTTAAATTGAAGGCAGGTTATATCAAGAGATATGGGATATAGAAGCTGCTTGAAAACAGTAACATCAAACAAAGAAAATATTTAACAGGGTAAATCACTGCAGCGTACTGTAAGTACGCCTCATTCCTCAGGATTTGCGCGCCTTGAATTTGGAGCTTTTTACTTTGCCGTCTTATTTCGACTTTTTACGAGACCATCATAATTCAATCGCAAATCAATATTTATCGCTTGTCTCCTTGTGCTTGATTCCATGTTCGAAAACGGGTCTTCGATTCTTATTGACTTTTAGGGGTTTTTTGCCTATATGGGCTAAATACAGAATTGAGTGGCCTTTCCACATACACTATCGCTCAGGTGGACCAGAGCCATGTGACAACATCCCGTCACTCTTTTGTTTCTCTCAGTGGCTGCGGCCGTTTAACTCTTCGGTTAAGTAACGATTCATCCTAACAAATGAGACAAGTCTAATTTTGGCTGGTTAGTCGAGCGGCCATTATCAATCAATAATTAGATATAGTCTGCGTGGTCATTTTATGAATAATAGGAAGTGGACACGAATTGTATCATTTATATTTATAGCTATATCTTTTCTCACAATTAGCAACTGTGCGAGAGTTACTGTAAATAAAAAAAAATTTGTTGGTTATCGTGGGGCGATCCTGCACAAAGGAAGGATGAGAACCTATCTAATTCATATTCCTCCTTCCTACAACAAAGAAAGTTTTATACCTCTCGTTATTGCGCTCCATGGAGGTGGGGGTGACGGTAAAAGAGTAGAGAAAATTACGCTTATGAGCCAACAGTCTGATAAGGATGGCTTTGTCTTGGTCTACCCGGACGCGATAGAGGGTCATTGGAACGATGGCCGAGGGGTCAATAAATATCGATCCCACAGGGAGGACATTGATGATGTCGGGTTCATATCCGTCCTGATCGATGTGTTGGCAGAAGATTACAACATCGACATGAAAAGGGTTTACGTAACCGGCTCATCTAATGGTGGCCTGATGTCCAACCGTCTTGCTTGTGAATTAACAGATAGGATCACGGCGATTGCTCCAGTCATCGGGTCTATCGCAGAAAATATAGCGGCTCGGTGTCTTCCCACACGGCCCATTCCTGTTTTAATGATTAACGGAACGAATGATCCAATGGTGCCATGGGAAGGTGAATATGTTCGTTTTGGCCGTAAGAAATTGGGCAAAATTCTGTCCATTCCTGATACGGTCGATTTCTGGGTTTCACATAACGGTTGCTCGCCAATGCCAGAAATAACCTGGGAATCCGATATCGACCCGGAAGACGGAACCCGAGTCCGCAAAATAGTCTATGGAAAGTGCAAAGATGGGGTTGAGGTGGTTCTTTATGAGATTCAGGGCGGTGGACACACTTGGCCGAGAAGCCCCATATATTTGCCGAAGTTTATCTTTGGTAAGACAAGCCAGGACATCGATGCGAATCAAACCATTTGGCGGTTTTTTAAAAAATTTAGAAAGTAGCGTGGAATCAGCGGATTGTTTGGCGGGTGTATTTCGTCTAGATATCCTCCGGTCGTCCTTCGCCAAAAGGATCTGTTTTCCGCCTTTCTCTTCACCAGTCCTCTTGCACTGTCATTCGGTTATCCACTCCGCCGCTCGAAATACATCCCAACACAAAGGAGAAGAATTGAAAGGGCGAGGGGTATTTGGAATATCTCTCTTCCCCCCGAGAGGACTCTCTTACCCACCACTGCGGGATCCCTGAAAATCCCTCGGAATTCTTTCCCCGAACTTATTCGGACATATTTTCCCCCCGTCGCCTGGGAAATTTCTCTTAAGATCCCATCATTCAATCGAGTGACAGCCTCCTTGCCCTCGATTTTGAGCCACTCCTTAAACGTACCTTTCTCATATACGGGAATTCTAGACCCTTTCCGGCTTCCGAGGCCCGCAGGGATAACGCTAATGCCCCTTGCCCCGATGTCGGTAACGATCCCTTCGAGATTCTCTGGACGGACATGGCCGCCGTCAGAAAAAAGGAGAATGATCTTTTTCTTGTCACCTTTTTCAAATAAGTGGACCGCCTCGGACAAGGCCTTTGCGATGTTGGATCCTTGAGAAGGAGCCGAATCCACCGTGACCCAATTCTTCAGGACAAACCTCAGGGCTTGAAAATCATCGGTGAGTTCAGCCTGGGGAAAACTATTCCCGGCAAAGGTCACAATGCCAAGCCTGTTTCCGGCTAACTCTGGAAAACATCCCAGGAGAACATCTTTTGCTCGTTCAATTCGAGAAACCTCCGGGCCACAATCCTCGGCCGCCATACTCTTGGACACGTCCAGAACGGCCACGACGTCGAGGGTTCCCTCCTTGATCTGCTCGGAATTTCCCGAAAGGAGAGGCCGTGCAGTGGCCGTAACCAATAGGGCAAAGCAGAGGACCGTCGGAAGCCCCTGGTAAAGGATTTTCCGATTGAAAGAGAACCGGGAGAACTGAGTAAGCAGGTCAATTCTTCCAAATTCCCTCAGGATTGCCTTCCTGCGGCGCAGACCCCACGCGATAGCTCCGACAACAAAGGGAAGGGCCAGCATGGCCCAAAATGCTTTAGCATTCAGAAATTCAAGAGACATGGCTCTCCTAAATATCTGGCCGGTCCGCGCCGTATTGGCCCATCTGGTTCTCATCCCCTTTCTCGTCCCGCGGCTCTGGCTCCAGAGATGCCTGGCTTCCTTCATCTGGGAATGCCATGGGATAGAAGACATAGAGCCGTTCAAGGTTATATTTGCTTTCCCAATCGGTGGGATCGAGTCGGAGGGATTCCCGGTACATCTCGGCTGCCTTTTTCGGCAGCTCTAGCCGAACCAGGATGTTACCGAGATTGTAATAGGCTCGTTTCTTCCTACGAGAATCACGGAATTTGCGAATGACATTATAGAAATGCTCGCTTGCCTTCTTGAGGTTATTCGCACGGTAGGCCCTTACTCCCATGTTGTATGAGATGAGCTCCTCCGACGCGAAGAGGCTTCCCCTCGCCTTTTCAAGGTACTGTTGATCCAATCGATTCTCCTCTATGGCCTTGGTCGCCTCTCCAATCAAGTCCGAATACCAGTACTTCTCGTAAATTCCGCAGGAAAGACACAGACCTCCGATTATGATCAAATAAACCCGGATAAAACGAATATGTGCGACCACTCCCATGGCAGATCTCCTAACAGAGCTCGATAAAGAGGGTACTTCGCAGCAACGTCCAACTGAACAGAATACATAAGGCCAAAATGAGAGCTATGGGATAGAGTTCCTGACCCTTCCCCTGGACTTCTATTTCTACCGTATTGGCTTCCAGGCGGTCTATCTCGTCAAAGGCCGAACTTAGCTCTCCTTCCGACTCAGTGGGGATGAATCTTCCCTGGACCCCCTCCACGATCTCCAAAATATCGCCACTCTTTTCCGTCAGGTTGATTCCCAGGAGATAGAGATGGATATCCATCTTCTTCATCTCCGTGACGATCGTCTGTTTCATTATGGCCGGGATTGTGGCCTCGCCGTCGGAAAGAAACACCAGAAGGCGACTCGTTGACTGTCCCATCTCCCTGAAATGCTCCATGGCCTTCATAAAAGGCTGTAAAAGATTGGTTCCGCCATAGAAATTGGACCCCAGTCTGGTCACCTTTTTCGATATCAGGCGGTGATCCCTCGTCAGGGGCCAGCTTCCAAAGGTTTCATCCCCGAAGACCAACAGGCCAATCCTATCGTTTTTTCGCTTTTGAATGAACTGGAGGGCCGCCTTTTTGGCGACATCTATCTTCCTTGATCCATTCTTTACGTCTAAGGCGCTTGCCATATTATCTTCCATACTATGGGAGAGGTCCACGACGAGAAGGATGTCACGGGCGAGAAACCTTTCGTGTTGAACGACCCTTTGCCATTGAGGCCGAGCAAGCCCCAGAATCAACAGGGCTATCATTATGGCGAAGAATAACTGCGGCAGGTACTGAAAAAAACTCGAGCCACCATCGGCCTCCAGGAGGGGAAGATGAGAGTATCCGAGGAAAGCGGTTTTCCTCTTGAATAAAAGGGGCAAAAAAATGACCCCAATGAGTAAGAAAGAAGGGTTAGCCAGCCTTATCATCGTTCATCTCTGGATGCGTCGTCCCGTCTATCCCTTGCAAGAGCCCATTGAATTGTCTCATAATAGACTCAAGATCCACGGGGGAGTCTCCCTCATAGATGACCTGGTTGATTCTTGTCACCAAGCCCTTGAGCTCTTCACGCAATGGGCCGTCCTCCAACTGATCCACAATCTCTATCGAAGGTCTATTCGCAGTATTGAATCCGTAGACGTCCTTCAGGAAATTCCTCAGAATCGAATTGATCTCAAAGAAGAGTCGCTTTCGATGATCTTCGTAGTTGAAGCACTTCTCCCTCGCCTCCTGGAGCGCCTTCAGCGCACGATCCCTGGCCGTGGGATTCGGGCTTTCACTGTTTGCCCTCCGTCTCCTTCGCATGAACCCCAAAGGCCAGGTGATGAGGGGCGCAAGGACCATGAGACCGCCTACAACGGTGGTCACTTTCCAAATGACTGTCGCCCTCTCGTCCACAATCGGCCCCTTAATGTCTTTCATGGGACCGAAGTAGGTGGCTGTCCGTGAAACGAAAACATCAAAGGCCTGCGAATAGAGGCTTCGGTAGTGATACGTTGATTCCACCGGATCCCAATCCCCTTTAGCTGCGTAAGAGATACGGAGAGGAGGAAATTTCAACCTGTCCACAGCGATGGCAGGTTCGAAGGCCTGGAGCTGATAGAACACCGTATAAAGGGTCCGACCACTTTTTGTCTCCTTGCTAACCCTCACGTTCCGAACTTCAAAAGGTCCATGAGTTTCCTCTTTCTGAGGGAGATTTACCAGATCTATGACGGGTCCATCCCTAACTTCCAGTGTGACCGTCAAAGGAATCTCATCCCCGATATGAAAGCCAAAGTTCCTTGGACAGTGAAAATCGACGGTTATAGGAAAGACCTCATTTTCCGGGGAATCCCCCTCCCCGGACTGAACAGACCGATCGTCCGAGGATCCCGTTCCCAGGGCGAGGAAGGCAGCCAGAACTGTGATCAGGAGAAATTTCTTCATTTAATTGGCTCTCCTCCGGCCCATAAAAAGCCCACCAATTTCCCTGACGTAGTCGCTTTTTTGATGGATCCAGAGAGCATCCATCGAGAGGCTTTGAAACATTGCCCTCAGGCGCTCCTCCCTGGCTTCCGCCCGTTTCTGAAATGCCGCTTTCCTCGTCCCTCCCAACCAGATGGTCCTGCTTCTGCCGGTCTCCAGATCCTTCAAAGCAGCGATGCATCGTCTTTCAGGGAGGATCTTTTCTCTGGGGTCCCAAACGACAATGGACACTACGTCATGCAGGAGGGCAATGGGTTTGAGAGTCCCTTCGATCCCTTCAGGATGTTCCTGGAAGTCAGAGATAAGAAAGACCAGGGATCGCTTTCTCGGCAGCTTGGAGAGGGCCTGGGCCAATCCTGTTCCTGTACTGCCACCAGCTCTGGTTTCGATGACCTTCTGAGGAATCAGGAGCCTGTAATCCTTGGGATTTCGGAGCGGCCATTGGATTGCAACATCGGACCCGTAAGCGATAAAACCGACCCGGTCGCCGCATCGCCAGGCTGCATGAGCCAGAATTGCTGAAATTTCCGCCGCCAGCCTCCGCTTTGTCACCCGAACCGTTCCAAAATCCATGGATTGGCTCAAATCCACAACGAGAAAAACGGCGAGGTTGGTCTCAGTCAGCCGGGTGTTCTTCAGGATCTGGTGCCCTCCCGTTCTTGCCGTGGCCGACCAGTTTATCGATCGGGGGTTATCACCCAACGCGTACTCGGAGATCGTTTCGAACTCCGCAGATCCACCTGCCTGGCGGCTGGGCCAGATTCCAAGATCATGCTGGCCTGAATACCAGCGCACATAGTAATCAACTTCTGCAATCTTTGAGAGAATCTCTTTCACGGGACATGAACTCCGTCCAAGATCTCCTGGATAACGGTTTCCACAGTCAGCCCCTCGGCCTCAGCGGAAAACTCTAAGAAAATTCGGTGTCTGAGAACATCCCTCGCGACGGCCTGAATGTCTTCAGGATAGACGTGCTGACGGTTGTGCAAGAAGGCCTCAACCCGTGCCGCATCCCTTAGGGCCATAGTTGCGCGGGGTGAGGCACCAAGCTTCAGACGTCCCTCCAGGGATTTCAAGCCAAACTCACCCGGGAAACGGGTCGCCCGAACCAATTCAACGATGTATTGATGGGCGTAATATTCCACGGATACCTCGCTTTTTATTCTATCTCTCAGTTGACAGATGTCACGGGGCTCGAGGACTTGACGCACGGCTTTGATCTTATCCCTCTGATCGAGGTGGACATTGGTAAGGATATTAATCTCATCACCTGGGCTGGGGTATCCCACCACGACCTTGAAGAGAAACCGGTCCAGCTGGGCCTCGGGAAGGGGATAGGTACCGTCCTGTTCCACGGGATTCTGCGTGGCAAGAACAATAAAGGGATCGGGTAGTTCGAGCGTGTCTTTCCCCATGACGGTGACTTGGCGCTCCTGCATGGCTTGGAGCAGAGCAGCCTGTGTCTTGGCGGGAGCCCGGTTAATTTCATCCACCAGGGCCACATGGCAGTCGGTCAAGGGACCCTTCTGAAGTTTGAAGCGATTGCCAACATAAACATAGGTTCCAGTGAGGTCGCTTGGGAGCATATCGGGTACCATCTGGATCCTTCGGAAAACCCCTCCAATGGCTGCTCCCATGGCCGACACCAAGAGGGTTTTGGCCAATCCCGGAACACCCTCGAGGAGGACATGCCCATCAGCAAGAAGGGCAACTACAATGCGACAGATCAAAGTGCTCTGGCCTACAATGACTTTCTCTATTTCAGCCACGAGCTTCTGAATCTTCTC
Organism: Pseudomonadota bacterium; assembly: GCA_030608745.1. Lineage (GTDB taxonomy): Bacteria > Desulfobacterota > BSN033 > WVXP01. Next base: position 12,382 of record JAUWDQ010000040.1, read on the forward strand.
GATGCCTTCATCGAGGCCTGATTCGGGTTTTTTTTCAAGATCAGCAGCGAGTTCCATGGAAAACCCCCTGTGGTTTCAAAACATTTTTTTATTTAGATATGCAATCGCTATGCCAAAATTTCATTGTCGCCATGGGATTTATCCGAAACAACCCCGTGGAAGCCAGGCCATATTGTGAAAATTTTTCAATATATGCGCAAAATTTATCAGTATTTAACAGGAATCAACTGGAAACATTCAAATTTTACAAGAACTATGCCCATATGTTTGGGGACAACAGTTTTTTCCCAGAAACTCTGGACCATCTCAGCTTGACATCTCAGGGAATTCGGGTTAAGGTTATGGTGAGTTTTGCTAGGGGAGCCCAATGGGCTGAGAAATTCCGTCCCAATGTTTTGGGACTGGGATGACCCTTTGAACCTGTTTGGGTAATTCCAGCGTAGGGAAGGGCAATTGAAAAAATAACCAAGGGCCGTAATACCAACCTGGAATTACGGCCCTTTTTTTGAAAGGAGATGGATATGGAGCTGAATGAAGTGGTTATTACCAAGGCCATTATCGAGCGTTTTATGACGAAGCTGGAGGAAAACCTGGACCTGGATGTGGCCGTGGTGGGAGGAGGCCCCTCTGGTCTTGTGGCATCCTACTATTTGGCCAAAGGGGGATTCAAAGTCGCCCTCTTTGAAAGGAAGCTGAGCCTCGGGGGGGGAATGTGGGGCGGAGGGATGATGTTCAATGAGGTAGTTGTCCAGGATGCGGGAAAACGCATTTTAGATACATTCGGCATCCGAACCCACCCGTATGATGATGGCTACTATACAGCCGATTCAGTAGAAGCTACCGCTACCATCTGCTCCCATGCTGCCAAAGCCGGAGCCACCATATTCAACCTCATCAGTGCCGAGGACGTGGTGGTCCGCGAAAATCGGGTCACGGGCCTGGTCTTGAATTGGACTGCCGTGGAGATGGCCAAGCTCCACGTCGACCCCCTCGCCATTCGATCTAGATATGTGGTCGATGCTACGGGCCACGCCACGGAGGTGATTGCCATCCTTGAAAGGAAGATGGACGCCCGGCTTTTTACCCAAACGGGAAAGATAATGGGGGAGAAATCCCTCTGGGCGGATGCCGCAGAAAGGGATACCCTCGAAAATACCAAGGAGGCATTCCCAGGGGTTTTTGTAGCAGGGATGGCTGCCAACGCTACTTTCGGTTCATACCGAATGGGGCCCATTTTCGGGGGAATGTTAATCTCGGGAGAGAGGGTGGCAAAGCTCTTGATCGAAAGGCTCAGCCACGGGGGAGGAAAGGAATAATGAAGAGGATATTGACCATTGCCGGATCGGATTCCGGGGGAGGGGCGGGAATCCAGGCCGACCTAAAGACCATTACCCTCCTCGGTGGATTTGGCATGAGCGCCATCACCGCCCTCACGGCCCAGAATACCGTGGGGGTCCAGGGAATCGTCGAATTAGATGCGGAGTTCGTGAAGAGACAGATCGACTCGGTCCTCTCCGATATAGGGGCCGACGCCATCAAGACGGGGATGCTCGCCAATTCGGAGATTGTAAGGGCCGTGGCGGATAAAATCAAGGAATACGGCATCGAAAAAGTGGTCGTCGATCCAGTGATGGTTGCCAAAAGCGGCGACGCGCTCCTGAAAAAGGACGCTCAGGAAACGGTTAAAAAAGAGCTCCTTCCCCTTTGCTACGTGATCACTCCTAACCTTCCCGAGGCTTCCGTACTTTCTGGTCATGAGGTGAAAAGGGTCGATGATATGAAAGAGGCGGCTATGGTAATTCACCAACTGGGGGCCAGAAATGTCCTGGTAAAGGGGGGGCACCTACCCGGCAGTCCCATCGATTTGCTGTTTGATGGCGAAAGGTTTCACGAATTTGAAGTACAGAGGGTTAAAACGAGAAATACCCACGGCACCGGATGT
>JAUWDQ010000025.1 GCA_030608745.1 Pseudomonadota bacterium
CATAGGAGTACGGTGCAGTGATTTACCCTGTTAAATATTTTCTTTGTTTGATGTTACTGTTTTCAAGCAGCTTCTATATCCCATATCTCTTGGTATGGCTGCCTTCAATTTAACAGGGCAGGGGATGAAGCGGAACGCAGCCCTTCGGCTTTGCTCAGGGCCGTGAGCATGTCGAACGGCAGATGGACTTTTTACGAAGCCGTCAACCCTATGTTAGGGCTCAATGGATAGTTCTGAGTCTAAGATTCAGGCTACTTCCGCTGAGCCTCCATGGTGGATATCTCCTCCATGGTGGCGAGCACCGTCTTCGCATTCTCGTAGACAGGGGTGTCCACCATCTTTCCCTGGTACGAGACGGCCGCCGCTCCTTTGGCAATTCCCTCCTCCTCGAAGATTTTCACTACCCCCTGTGCCCATTCCACATCCTCCGGGGATGGCGTGTAGATCCGGTGAGATGGCTCAATCTGGCCGGGGTGAATGAGCATCCTTCCCTCATAACCCAGCTGTCGTCCGAAGCTGGTGCTCTTCTCAAAGGCCTCCGTATCCTTATACGCGACGAAGGGACAGTCAATGGCGACGCAGCCCGCCGCCCTGGCGGCGACAGGCGTGTGAGCCCGGGCATAGTATTGTTCCTCCCCCTCGGAGGTGAGCTTTACCCTCATGTCTTTCGTGTAGTCCACCGCGCCAAAGATGAGGGAGTTAACCCGGTTGCTGGCAATGGCTGAGGGATAGGCGTTTATTACACCCTTTGCCGTCTCAACCAAAAGCTGAATGGCGATACTGCCAATCTCCAAGCCTCTCCTTCGCTCTAATTCCTCCAGTTTCCAGTCGAGGCGGATGACGTGTTCCGGCCCGCCACACTTGGCCAGGCAGATGCCTGAAAGCCCCTCATGGACCACTGCCTCACAGTCGTCGTTGGTCATCTCGGTTTCCCAATTGTTGATTCGGACGTAAACGATGGCTCCTCCCGATCCCGCGTACTTCAAGTTCTCCCTGGTCATTTCCCGGGCCTTTGGTTTTTCCGCGGGGGGAACGGAATCCTCCAGGTCCAGGGTAATGATGTCGGCTGGAATGGAGGGAGCCTTGGACACCAATTTTTCATTGTTTCCCGGAACATAGAAAACGGATCTCATCACAGTCATCTTGGCACCTCCTTTAAGGTTCTTAGGATACGTTTGCCCCTTAGGCTTTGATTAGTCGTTTAATGGTAGGGGCGATTTCATCGGGTCGGTCAACCACATGGACTCCGGCCTCTTTGAGGGAACGGATCTTGTCCTTGGCCGATCCCCTTCCCCTTTCTATGATACTGCTCGCGTGGGAGAATCGCATGCCTTCGGGAGCCCACGCACCGGCGACGTAGACGACGAGGGGCTTGGTGAACCTCTTTTCCCTCACTGCTGATGCAGCTTCCTCCTCGTAGGGGCCGCCAATTTCACCGAAGACGGCGACGGCCTTGGTATCTTTATCCTCCTGGAAAAGGGGCAGGATGTCCCCCATAGACTGCCCCACGACCGGTTCTGTTCCAATATGTACCACCGTGCTGACTCCCATGCCTGCTTCCTTAATGGTCCACGGGACCGTGCCGGACTGCCCACCACTTCTGGAGATAACCCCCACGGGTCCAGGCACGAATACCCTTTTTGCGAATTCCGGGGTGCCGCCCAACCAACCGGCAGCAGCGATTCCGGGGCTGATAATACCGATTGCACCAGGCCCCAACAGGCGGGTTCCCTTCAGCTTGGCATAGGCCATCATCTCGAGGATATCATAGAGGGGAACCCGTTCGACTGGCATCACGATGAACGGAATTCCGGAATCCATGGCCTCCAGAACAGCGCCCTTGAGGGCCGGCCCGGGTACGAAGGTGACGCTGGCATCTATGGGTCCCTGGGCGCTGACGGCCTCTTCCACCGTGTTATAGACGGGTGTCCCGGCTACTTCCTCTCCGCCACGCCCGGGGGTAACTCCGGCTACCACCTTCGTGCCATAGCCTTTCATAAATGCGGCCCGTGCCGATCCCTCCCTACCCGTAATCCCCTGAACCAATACCTTTGTCTCTTTTTCCAATAGAATAGCCATTTTCCTCACCACCTTTTAGGTTAATCCGTGTTTTCTCCGGTACTCATCCAATCCAGCGATCGGGACCTCGATCTTTATCGCCTTATTTCCCCTGAACCAGCACTCGTACTCACATGCCAGGCATTCCGTGCCGACGCGTTTCGTAAACTCCGCATCCCCTGCTGGGGCAGGTTTGCCATCCTTGATCACCAGGATTCCTCGGTCGTAGGTTTTGCACGCCTCGGCGCACACATGGGTTTTGCAGTCGAGGCATTTGCTATCATCGATTATTATTTTTATGGTCCTCTCCTCAAACTCTATCATGAGTCTATCCCTCCTTTACTCCTCTCTCCTTTCGATATTCCTCGATGAGGGTCTTCATCCTTTTGGCCAAGAATTCCGTTTCATACACGCGATCGCTTCCATAGATCTCGACCCGTGCCGGCAAATCCTTCGTCCCTTCCCGCAAAATCTCAAGAGACTCTTTCTCCTTGTTGCCGCAGAGCAGGAGCACAACGGGAAACCCCGGCTTATCCATCAGATCCTCCCTGAGGGCCTTTACCACCCCATGGGCATGATGCCATTGCTCCTGGTTCGCCACGATGAACCCTCCGAGCATATAGCCCTCGATGCCGGCCTGGGACAGGATGACTTTGACCGCTCGGTAGACCTTTGCAGCCGTTGGGTTTCCACTGGTATCGGCGTAGTCGGCGATCTTCAATCCCTGTCGATTTAAGGCATCCACCCCCAAAATGGCGCCTCCTCCTCCTATCCCATGGTAGCCCACAACGCCCGGCTCCTTGATTTCCGGGATCATTTGTGCGATATAGCACGTTCCCCGGAGATCCCCTTCCTCTATCTGCCAGGCTATGTTGTCCAACTCCGTGGGCGGCGTGGAGGCCTCACGGGCTACATCGATACCCAGTTCGGGATGGCGAAATACCGATGAGTCGTCAATGGACATGCGGCAATCCGCAGCAAAGATTTTCCCATCTTTGGTTAAGACGAGGGGATTGATCTCGGCCGTCCGGCAGTTATACCCCTTAAAGGTTGCATACAATCCCAGTATGGCTTGGGCGATGGCCGGCAGGAGTTGGGTGGGAACCTTTAACGTAATGGCAAGATTGAGGGCATCGTAGAATCGGAGACCTCGTAGGACATCCACGTTCATCTGGGCGATCTTTTCCGAGGGCACCTCTTCGATGTCCACGCCTCCTTCAGTGCTGAACATGACAACGGGAGCCCGAACTTCCCTCGAGGCATCGATGATTATGCCGGCATAAAACTCCCGATCGATATCGAGTTTTTCCTCGACGAGTACCTTTTCCACCGTGAGGCTCTTGATCTCGGAGCCCAGGAGTTTTCCTGCAACCTTTTCCGCCTCTTCCGGGTTTTGAGCAAACTGGATGCCGCCTGCTTTTCCGCGTCCCCCAGCCCAGATCTGTGACTTGATGGCCACGGGTTTACCCACCTTCTCCGCCATCTTCCCCGCTTCCTGGGGAGTTGTTGCAACACCTCCCTCAGGGATCGGCACTTTGGCTTTCTTAAGCAACTCTTTTCCCTGATATTCGAATAATCGAGCCATGGCTACCTCCTACCTCTCCTCATTTGTCTCACGAATTTTACTATTACTCGATACCGGTGATTAAGTTTTCACCCCCTTCCGTAGATTTGCTTATATCGATGAGAACATCTTGTCCGGATTCAATGGAGAATACGTCTTTATAACAAACGGGGGAAAAATTGTCAATACAAGATTAGGTTACATATTTAAATATATATAAAAAAGATGTAAGATGTGCGAAGCTGTGGCGTAGTTGGCAAGTGCTTGGAATTTTTGATAAAAGATGTTATCATTTTTTGTGCTTGACAAGGGATTAAGAAAAAATTAAAAGAGGTAAGACCACTAGAGCATTTGACATGTTTAAATCTATCAAACGCCAAAGGGTTTCCGATGAAATTGTAGATCAGGTGAGAAACCTCATCAGCGAGGGCAAACTAAAGCCCGGAGACCGTCTTCCCCCCGAACGGGAGCTCATCAAGGAATTCGGCGTGAGTCGCCCTTCCCTCAGGGAAGCACTGAACTCCTTGGTGGCCCAGGGTTTCTTGGAGGTAAAACAGGGGAACAGAACCTTCGTCAAATCAATTACTTCGGAGAAGCTTCAGGATCCTTTCTCCCTCCTGTTGAAGGCCGATACCCAGAAGATTTTCGACCTGATAGAGGTGAGGAAAGCGATGGAGACGTGGGGCGCCTTTCATGCTGCCCAAAGGGTCACGGAAGAGGATATTGAGCGATTGGAGGAGATTATCGGGGAGATGAAGGGAGCCCTCGATGAGGGGAGATCCTGGGAAAAACAAGATGCCGATTTTCACTTGGCCATGGCGCAGGCAACCCACAACACGATCCAAACGCATATGATGTTCACCATTTACGATCTCCTCAGGGAATCGGTGGCAAGGGTTTTCAGGGATCAGAGAAAGACGAAGAAGTTGTTCCAGCAGCATTATCAAATCTTCAATGCCATTAAGAACCGGTCACCCGATAAAGCCAGGGAAAAGGTCCTCGAGCATTTGAACTATGTCGAGTCCGAGGTGAAGGCATTTAGGGATTAGGAGAGATCTTTTTCATGTCGGAGGTGACGAGCCTCCTTAACTCGTAGGAGCTTTTCAACGGGGACTAACAGGGAGTTGGGTCCCCTTTTCTTCTCTTGAAAGGGGAATGGGTTGAGAGGGGGGTTATTGGGAAGGTATAATTGAGGGGTTAGGAAGTTTGATTCAAGTCGCTTTGCTTCCCCCCCTGATTGTTACGAAACTCCGGGAATGCAAAGGAGTCTCACACGGATGAAAGAACTCATTGAAATTGTCGGAGAAGAGAATTTCACCGATACGTTGGAGGAGTTGGTTCCCTACAGCTATGATGCGTCGGTGAATGTTCAGCGGCCCAATAGCGTCGTCTGGCCCGAGTCCACGGAGCAGGTAAGCCAAATCGTGGCGTTTGCCAACGAGCAGAAAATCCCCGTCGTTCCTCGAGGGGCAGGCACCAGCCTAAGCGGGGGGGTTATCGCCATCAACGGCGGGATTATTATCGACCTCTCCCGGATGAACCGGATTCTTGAGATTAGCATTGAAGACCGGTATGCGCTGGTCCAGGCCGGCGTGGTCTGCGATGATCTCAACGGGAAATTGGCAAAATATGGCTTTACCTTTCCTCCGGATCCCGCGAGCAGTTCCGTCGCCACCATTGGGGGAAATGTGGGTTCGAACGCTGGTGGGATTAAGGGAGCCAAATATGGAACTACCCGGGACTATGTCATGGGCCTTCAGGTGGTGCTGCCAACGGGAGAGGTAATGAATACAGGCTCGCGCACCATGAAGTGTGTTTCCGGCTACGATCTGACAAAACTATTCGTCGGATCTGAAGGGACATTAGGGGTTATCACCGAGGTGACCCTGAAAATTAACCCCATCCCCCGCCACGCCATGACCGCGGTAGCTGCCTACGGTAGGCTGGAGGATGCGGGTAAGGCTATCTCCCAGACCATGAGCAGTGGGATTACCCCCAGCGTCATGGAAATTTTGGACAAGATTACCCTCAAATCCATCAAGGAGAATACAGACATCGATCTCCCCGACGCGGAGATCATGATCCTGACGGAGACGGACGGCTACACCCGCGAAGAGGTGGAGGCTCAGATGGAGGTGGTACTCCGTATCCTGAAGGAGAATAATCCCAGTTTGATTAAGACGGCCCAGGACGAGAAGGAGCGGGTGGAGCTCTGGAATGCCCGTAAGTCCGCTTACGCCACCCTGGCCCGGATCAGTACCAGCTTTGTCCTGGATGATGTCACGGTTCCTATTTCCAGAATACGAGAGCTCCTGGTTGGGATTCAGGAGATCGCCCAGAGACACGGTTTGGTCGTAGCAACCTACGGCCATGCGGGCGATGGGAACCTCCATCCCCAGATCCTATATGATGCATACGACGCGGAACAGGTGGAGAAGATGGAGAGGGTCGAAGGTGACCTCTTTCGCCTGGCCATTTCCCTCAAGGGGACCTTGACTGGTGAGCACGGTATCGGCCTCTCCAAGGCTGACTATATGACATTGGAACACGATCCGGTAGAGATGGACCTGATGCAAAGGATAAAAAGGACTTTAGACCCCAACAACATCATGAACCCTGGGAAGATGTCACTTTAGGTCTGATGGCTGAGGAGGGGCGATGACTGAAAGGTTACAGTTTTACGAGGAGTGGCGTGAGGCGATCATCCAATGCTCTCGGTGCGGCTTCTGCAGGGCTGTTTGCCCCATCTTTGACGTGAGCAAGAGGGCCCTCGCCAATGCCCGGGGAAAAATGATTCTCCTGAAGGAGGCCATGGAGGGAGAACTTCCCGTTACCGACGGGGTAGCCCAGGCTCTCATGCGCTGCACCACCTGCATGAATTGTACGGTCAGCTGTCCCTCAGGGGTGGAACCGGATAAGGTAATCAAGGCTGCACGGAGGGAAATGGTCACCATTGGTTACGACAACCTCTTCAAGGCTATGGGAGAAGTAGTGGAGAAATACGGCAACATTTACGGTGAGGAGCAGCGGCATGAGTGGAGGCACAAGCAGGGGAAGGCCCCTTACGTCCTGTTCATGGGCTGTGTGGGGGCGTACCGGGAAGAGGAGAGCGTGGCTGAGACCATCCGCCTCTTAGACCTCCTTGGGGTCGACTTCACCACAATCGATGAGGTTTGCTGTAGCGGAGTGTTGGAGGATGTAGGGTACAAGGTCAAGGAAGCGTTGGCACAACACAATGTTCGAGAAATCCGAAAAACCGGAGCCGAGACACTGATCGCCACCTGCCCATACTGTTATCGGGTCTTCATTGAGCATCCCTCCTACAAGGATCTGGGGCTTGAGGTAAAGCACATCACCCAGTTTCTCGCGGAGGTTCCCTTGCAGGTGAAGACGGAGAAGAGGGTTACGTACCACGACCCCTGCGACCTGGGTCGTCATTCTGGCATCTATGAGGAGCCGAGGGAGATCATCCGAAAGATTGCTCCCACATTTGTGGAGCCCGAGCGGACAAGGGAAAACGCCATGTGCTGCGGCTCGGGGGGTGGATTCAGGGGGACATTTCCCAGGGATTCCCTGAAAATCGCGAGAAATCGTCTGGATAGGATTATCGAGGAGACGGGAGCTGAGATCTTGTTGACCGAATGTCCCTCGTGCTTGCATAACTTCAGGAATGCCAAGCTACGGAGACAGAAGATCGGGATCTACAACATTACCGAGTTCATCGCCCAGCTTTACCAAGAAGGGGCGTCCGTGGGAAAGCAGGCTGCAGAGGGATGATTTCCAAGAACAAGGAGGTGGGGAAATGGAGATCGAGGGATACGAATTTCCGGCAGGACTCTACTATGAGCAGAATCACTTTTGGGCCCGTGTCGAGGGCGATCTGGTGGTTATGGGGATGAACGACTATGCCCAGAAGATGGCCGGGGGACATTGTCTACATAGCCCTTCCGCCTGAAGGGAAGAAACTCACCCAGGGGAAGAGCTTCACCAAGCTCGAATCGGGAAAGTGGCTGGGGAAAATCTCTGCCGTGGTGAGCGGTGAACTGGTGGAGGTGAACGAGGAGCTGGAGGAGAACACACAGCTCATCAACGAGGACCCCTATGGGGAGGGGTGGATGTTCAAGATTAAGCCCGATACCATGGATGAACTGAAAAATCTCATGACCGATCCCGGTGAAATCCAGGAGTGGCTCAAAAAGGAGATCGCCGAACACGGCATGAAATAGGGGAACATGAAACTATCGAACCTCTCTCCTAATACAACTGATCGAAATCGATGTCTGTACCCGCCGTGGTGAATGCCCAAAGTATTGTTCCCTATACGCTCAGAGGGGTGAGGGGGATTTTGATCCCAGGGAAAAAATTTTCCGTGGGTTTTGAAGTAGACTATATTATTTGTTTTCATCTTTGTCCGGGTTTTCAGATAACTGTATTTGAAATTTCTCGCCTAGTAGTTCAAACTCGCCGGAAACATTGATGGCTTCGTAAAAAGTCCATCTGCCGTTCGACATGCTCACTGCCCTGAGCAAAGCCGAAGGGCTACGTTCCGCTTCATCCCCTGCCCTGTTAAATTGAAGGCAGCCATATCAAGAGATATGGGGTATAGGAGCTGCTTGAAAACAGTAACATCAAACAAAGAAAATATTTAACAGGGTAAATCACTGCAGCATACTTCTATGTACGCCTCATTCCTCAGGATTTGCGCGCCTTGCATCTGGATCTTTTTTCTTTGCCGTCTTATTTCGACTTTTTACAATGACGGAAACATTGATTCTTTAAATTTGTAGGATAGGGTCAAAATGGGGGCATCTTTGTGGGCTCGATGTAATTCATAATACCCCATAGGTTTTTTCAACACTAGTAGTCCTTTGGTAGTTCTTCCAGCTGGGCATAGCTGAAGACAGGGCCATCCTTGCATACGTAGAGAGGACCAATATTGCATCGCCCGCATTTACCCATCCCGCATTTCATCCGTCTTTCCAATGCCGTATAAATTCGTTCACGGGGAAAGGCCAAATCGGCCAACTTGGGAAAGGTGAATTTGATCATGATTGGAGGTCCGCAGATCACCGCATAAGCGTTTTCCGAACTGGGTCCCACTTCCTCCACCACGGTAGGGACAAACCCCTCCCGGCCATTCCAACCTTCGTCCCCTTTGTCCACGGTGACGTAGAGGTTGACGTCTTCCCTCTTTTCCCATTGAGCCAGTTCTTCCTTATACAAGAGTAGTCCCGGAGCCCTGGCTCCATAGATCACGGTGATCTCCTTAAATTTTTTTCTATTCTCATGATCCAGCATAAAAACCACCAGGGACCTCAGGGTGGTGAAGGCGAATCCTCCCCCTATGATCACGACATTCTTTCCCTGAAAGCGATCCACGGGATAGCTATTGCCCAGGGGACCCCGGATACCGACCTCATCCCCCTCCTCCAGATGATGGAGGGCCCTGGTAACCACCCCCGCCCGATTCACCGTAAATTTCAACAAGGGCTTCTCGGTCGGGCTGGAGGCGATCCCTAAAGGCGCCTCGCCCTTTCCGAAGAGGGAGACCTCACAAAACTGGCCTGGCCGAAACCGAAAGGCTGCCTCATCAACCTTATCCACGAAAGCTAGGTCGAAGCTTTTAAGCATCCGATCCGAGGTCTCCACAAAGGTTCTCTCCACCCTCATGGGGAAGGGAAGATAGGGGTTTCGAAGTGATTCGTGACTGTTCGAAGCGGCGTTATTCCCTATGAATGTCATCGATGACCCTTCGGATATCGAGGTTTACGGGACAATGTATGATACACCGACCGCAGCCTACACAGGCGATGGCTTTATGGGTATAGAAGAAATAGTTAAATTTATGCATTATCCTTTGCCTTATCCTCTCCCTCCCAGTTGGCCTCGGATTGTGCCCAGAGGTCTCAAGGGTAAATAGGGGAAATAGACAGGAATCCCAGCACCTTACCCTCTGCCCCTTGAGATCAAAGGCCTCATCGGCCATGTCAAAGCAATGACACGTTGGACAGAGATAGGTGCAGATACCACAACCAAGACACTTTTCATGGAGAAAATCCCAAAAGGGGGCCTCCGTCAACTTTTCAAGCTTCTCCATGAGACCATCGGCCTCGATGACCGATGATATCCCTCGGGTAGCTGAATCCGCTATGGCCTTGGCTCGCTCTTTATCCTCCTCGCTGGCCTCTTTGCCATCGAAGCCCCGGAGGAGCTTCCGACCCTTCTGGCTGAGCACCTCCACTAGGTAGCCATCGCCGAGGTCCGTCATGAAGAAATCCGCCCCTTCCCGGGAGAATGGCCCCCCATTGACCGAGGTACAGAAACAGGTTGACGCGGGGTGGTTACAGCCAAGTCCCACTACTATCGTCCCCTTACGTTTGTTGATGTAGTATGGATCCTTGAAGTCGAGCGAGTCGAAGACCAGGTCCAAAAGGAGCGCGGCCCGAATATCACATGGCCTGATGCCGAAGAGAATGCGCCTCCTTCCGGTGTCTTCAGCGGATTTCACCTCCACCGATTGGCCAGTGCTCCTATAACGAAACATCACCTCCCATTGGGGAAAGAAGGCCTCTTTGGGCGTCTTTTTGGAGTTTTGGTAGTTCAGCTTAAGCTCACCTGGGCTCATGATCCGCCCAAAGGAGGCAAACCCAGCGGTTTCCATCGGCCCAAGGACTTCGTAGTCCTGGAGCAGCTTTTCCACAAATGGCTTTACCTTCTCCTTCGGTAGTTTTTTCATCATATCTACTTAATGATGATTTCGTAAAAAGTCGGAATCAGACGGCAAAGAAAAAAGATCCAGATGCAAGGCGCCCAAATCCTGAGGAATGAGGCGTACATAGAAGTACGCTGCAGTGATTTACCCTGTTAAATATTTTCTTTGTTTGATGTTACTGTTTTCAAGCAGCTCCTATACCCCATATCTCTTGATATGGCTGCATTCAATTTAACAGGGCAGGGGATGCAGCGCAACGCAGCAGATGGACTTTTTACGAAGCCGTCACTTAATGAACTCCTGCTCATCATCGACCCTGTAAGTCGAAAGGGGAGGGGGGGGATCGAGATCGAGACCCGCCTCGAAGCCGAAGAGTTCCTTGACATCTCGGTTTATTTTCTGGGTCAAATAAACCAGATCGATCTCCATGGGACATGCCCGTTCGCAAGCCCCACAGCCAACACATCTTCCCGTTTGATGGTATGCCCTTACGATATTCCAGAACTGGACGTCAGAAGGATCGAGGCCCTTTTCGATCCATTTAGGAAAGGAGCTGTCCACAAAACATTCGGCGCAGTAGCACATGGGACATGCCTGACGACACGCATAGCAACGGATGCACCGGCTGGTCTCCTCCGAAAAATGGGACCAGCGTTTATCAGGGGACAGCTTCTCAAAGGCTTCTACCTCATGATAGGCCCTTTCGGCTTCCTCAACGAGCTTCTCTCCGATCAAAGTATCGTAGATGAGCGGATTCCGATGTTCACATCGTTTGCATGAGGGATAAATATACTCTTTCCGGGGAAGGGATTTTCGAAAATCTCTTCCTTCGACGATAATCTCCTCTCCTTCTTGATGGGCCTTCAGGATTTCCCCATCCACTTCCCTCTCTATCCTTCGCCGGTCGACCATCCCTTGACAGGGAACCCCAATGATGACGATATGATCCCGATGGATCTGCTTTTCGACCAAAAGGGCCACGACGGAACGAACATCACAACCTTTTGCAATCAATCCGACCCTCTTCCCCTGAATCTTAGTCAGATATGTTGCCAGATTATTCTCACAGAAGGGACTCCAAACGAGGCGATTCGCATCAGCGATATCCCTCAAAAAGAATGGGGTTGCTCGAAGGGGCAAACTCCCCTGCTCGAAGCCGATGACAACATCGACCTGGCCTTCGGATAAGAGTTGGACAACCTCCCGTCTGATCTTATTCTGGATCTCTTCCATGGGCTATTTGAGTGTTAAAAGCCTCGTGTCTTGTGATATGAAGCCTGTTATGTTCCGTGCCCCTCCCGATCTTGAATGTTGGGGAATTGAGAGCCGAACTTAACTGAGATTCGATCCACGAATAGTCTCACTCCCTTACCCCCTTAATGGGCCCAATGCGGTTTACAAATTTTTTGGAGGGCCCCAAATTCCTTATCTTATCGGAGACCTCCTTGACAACTTGGGCGAACTTTGCTCCTTCGGCCGCCGAAACCCATGAGAACTGAACCCTTCCCTCGTCGATCCCCAGATAATCCAAAAATCTCTTTAGGCTCGATGACTTGCGCCGGCCAATGTAGTTCCCTATCTGATAGTGGCAGTCGCCGGGATGGCAACCCGAGACCAATACCCCGTCGACCCCTTGCTGAAGGGCTTTGAGGATAAAGAGGGGATTTATGCGACCGGAGCAGGGTACCCTTATGACTCGCACATTGGGGGGATACTGGATGCGTGATGTGCCCGCAAGATCTGCTCCGGCATAGCTACACCAGGTGCACAGAAAAGCCAAGATTTTGGGCTCCCAAAGGTCTTTCTCCATATGCCCCTCTTATGCCGCTAAATGGCTTAACTGGAATACGATCTCCTCGTCGGTAAACCCCAATAAATCGATGGACCCTGAACGACATGATGCCGCACAGATCCCACACCCCTTGCACAGGGCCTTGTTTACTTGCGCCACCCGCTTCTCCCCAAAGGGGGTCCTCTTCTCCCCCACCTCAATGGCATGAGTTGGGCAGACGGCTTCACAAAGGCCACATCCAACGCACTTTTGCTCTTCTACGACGGAGATCTGTGCTGGGACTTCAATATGCTTCTTGCTAAGGATGGTGCATGCCCTGGAAACGGCCGCTCTGGCCTGGGAAATGCTCTCCTCGATGAACTTAGGACCGTGGGCAAGCCCGGCCAAAAAGATCCCTTCTGTCGCCAAATCCACGGGACGAAGCTTCATGTGGGCCTCCAGGAAAAACCCGTCTTCATTGAGGGGGACTTTGAGCATCTGGGCCAACCTTTGATTTTCATCCGGTGGAACGGTAGCTGCACCGAGTACGAGCAGGTCGGTTTCGAGGGCGATTTCCTCCTCAAGGAGGGGTTCGTAAACCTTCACCTCCAGTTTTCCCCCATTGCTTTCCACTACGGGCTCCCTTCCTTGTTCATATCGAATGAAGATCACACCCTTTTCCCTGGCCTTCTGATAGAAGTCCTCCATAAATCCGTAGGTTCGAATATCCCTGAAGAGGATATATACGCTCGTATTGGGGATCATCTCCTTTGTTCGAAGGGCATTCTTAATGGCCTCGGAACAACAGATGCGGCTGCAATAGGGATGCTCCTCGTTTCGAGAACCCACACATTGGATCATCACAATATTCTGTCCTTCCCCGAGGGCTAATTGATCGCAGGCGATACGTTTCTCTAACTCCCTTTGTGTGATCACCCCCGCGTGCTTTCCGTAGAGGTACTCCGTGGGGCGATATTCCACTGCCCCAGTGGCAACGATGATGATCCCGTGCTCAAATTCTTTGGTTCCTCCCCCACTGCAGACTCGAGTTCGAAAATTGCCGACATATCCCTCAATTTCCTCAATTTCGGATCCCGTGAAGACCTGAATTCCATCGTGCCCCTGGACCCTCTCCCTCAACTCGGCTATTCGTTCTCGTGGTGAATCTCCCTCCAAGGTGTGGTAGATATATCTTAGGTTTCCCCCCAACTCATCTTCCCTTTCGACCAAATAGACCTCGTATCCCTGTTCGGCCAACTTCAAAGCGGCCTCCATTCCCACCAACCCGCCACCGATAACCAAGCCCCGGGGGTTCACATCGATGGTCATAGTGGGCAATGGTTCAAGCAATGCGGCTTTGTGAACGGCCATTCTCACCAAGTCTTTCGCCTTTTCCGTGGCCTTTAAGGGCTCATGCATATGAACCCAGGAGCATTGGTCACGAATGTTGGCCATTTCGAGAAGATAAGGATTCAGCCCGACCTCTCGAATAGTATCCTGAAAAAGGGGCTCATGGGTTCGTGGGGAGCACGATGCCACCACTACCCGGTTCAAGCGATGCTCTTGGATAACCCTCTTAATCTGCTCCTGGGTATCTTGGGAACAGCTATAGAGGTTATCCTCTACGTGAACCACTTGGGGAAGGCCCTTGGCATACTCCGCCACATCCGGGACATCCACCACGCCACCAATGTTGACCCCACAATGGCATACGAAAACGCCAATGCGAGGCCCCTGATATCGTACGTCAATTTCGGGGCTATATTCTCTGCTTGAAACCTGAGTGTTCCTGGCGATTGAAAGGATGCTGGAAGCCTCTGCCGCAACCCCGCTGGCTTGCGCCACCGTTTCGGGTACATCCTTGGGTCCGGAAAATGTTCCTCCCACAAAGATTCCGGGGCGGGAGGTTCTAAGGGGTTCGAAGCTACAGGTCCGGGCGAACCCATAACCGTTGAGCTCGATGCCGAACACCTCGGCTATCTCCTGAGCGTCCCTCGGGGCCTCCAACCCCAAGGATAAAACTACCATGTCGAATTCATCTCGAATCAGTTCTCCATTTTCCGTCTCATAGGTGATCCTCAAATTATGGGTGGAGGGGTCTTCGGTTACCTCGGGAATCCTACTCAGAACATATTTGACCCCATACTCATCCCTCGCCCTTTCGATGTACTTGTCGAAGTCTTTCCCATAGGCCCTCATATCCATATAGAAAATGGTCGTCTCAACTTCGGGATCATGTTCCTTTGCGATAACGGCCTCCTTGGTGGCATACATGCAACAGACCGAGGAACAGTATCCTCGTCCTATATGGGGATCCCTCGAGCCCACGCATTGAATCCAAGCTATCCGTTTGGGCTCCTTCTGGTCCGATGGCCTCTTCACCCTTCCCTTAGAAGGGCCCGATGCACTGAGGACCCTTTCGAATTCGATGCTGGATACCACGTTGGGAAACCGGCCATAACCGTATTCCCCTTTAAGGGATGGCTGAAACTCCTCGAATCCAGGACAAAGGATGATGGATCCAACCTCCAGCTCTACTGTCTCATCCATCATTTCGTGAAGGATGGCATCGGGTTCGCAGGCCTTAACACATTCCAGACATTCAGAGCAACCGCCACACTCCAGACATCTTTTAGCCTCACGGAGAGCCTGTTCCTCTGTTAATCCGAGCCTTACCTCCCTGAAATTTCTCCTTCTGCGTGCTGAAGGTAGGTTGGAAACCCTGACCCTTTCCCTCGCTTCCACCCCTTCGATTTCAATGGAGACGTAATCCCCTTGAGGTCCTTCCCCCTCCCTGCCTTCTAGGAGGTCATCACCCCTTAGGTAGCGGTCGATGGAGATTGCCGCCTTCAGCCCCGCCGCCATTGCATCAATGTATGCCTTGGGACCGGTAACGGCGTCACCGCCTGCAAAGATTCCCTCCACATCGGTCTCGAGTGTAACCGGATTGGCCTCCAGGGTATTGTATCGGCCCACGGCCAACCCGCAATCCCCTATAAAGGAGAAGTCGGGGGCCTGGCCAATGGCCGGGATTACCATGTCCGCCTCCATCTCGAACTCCGAGCCCTTAATGGGAATGGGCCTTCGCCTCCCAGACTCATCGGGCTCCCCCAACTCCATACGCAGACACTGCACGGCTGAGACTCGGTCATTGGTACCGATGATTTGGATGGGATTGGTTAAATAGTGGATCCGAATCCCTTCCTCCTCAGCTCCCTCCACCTCCTCGGGCTCAGCGGGCATCTCCTGCTTGGATCGCCGATATAGGATGAAAACCTCCTTAGCTCCCTTTCTTATCGCCGTCCGGGCCGCATCGACGGCTGCGTTGCCGCCACCTACCACGACCACCCTCTTGCCCACCTCCACCTTTTGGCCCAAGGCACTCCGCTTCAGAAACTCAAGGGCGGGAACCACCCCCCCCAGCCCTTCCCCTGGAATGCCCAATTTCACGCTGAGATGGGCCCCTGTAGCCACAAAGATGGCCCGATACCCCTCCGCCTTCAGCTGCTCCAGTGTCAGATCGGGGCCTATAGGGGTGTTCAGCTTTACCACTACCCCCATCCTCTTAACCAAGGAGACCTCGCTTTCGAGAATCCTTCTCGGCAGGCGATATTCCGGAATCCCCACTGCAAGCATCCCTCCCATCACGGGAAGGGCCTCGAAAATGGTTACCGAGTAACCCCTTCTCCTCAACTCATAAGCAGCCATCAAGCCAGCCGGTCCCGAACCCACAACGGCCACCCTTTGCCCAGTCTCCTCTGCGATCTCCGGAGAGAACTCGGAATTCCCTTCCAAGTCTGCCACGAAGCGCTTAAGATCATTGATGGCGATGGAGTTATCAATATCTTTT
>JAUWDQ010000023.1 GCA_030608745.1 Pseudomonadota bacterium
TGTTATCGCCCAGTTACCGATGCTTACCCCCGCGACGAGTGGGCGAACTCTCGTCACGTGGGCCTGAGGGTGGAGGTTCAGGGCTTTCATCTCGCCGATCTCTACGACGTCGGTTGGGATTCCTTCGATCTCTTTGGGTATCAGGTTCTTCATGTCTAAGAGTGCTGGATCTACTTTTTTGGAGACGTAGATTCTGATAACCTCTTCCTCGACCTCTCTGCCAGCTTTGATACGTTTCCTAAGCTTCTTGGAGTAGCCTACAACATTCTTTTTGTCCTTGATCTTTTCCCAGATTTCTTCAAATGGCATTTCAATTTATTGTATAGCGGGGATACAAAAATTCCTTGTGGCAGTTTTTGTGCGCGTGCAAAACTTTGGCGGGACAGATACTATTACGCGCGCGAAGGAAAGCTGTGGAGTATGCCGGTGAGGGGGGGTCGAAATCTTGAGCCTCGGAGATGCTATAACGTAGTTACGGGGAGATTCGGACTCCATTCGGAGGCGTGATCGCTGGTTGGGGAAGGGAGTATTAGGCGGAGCGGAGCGACCGGTGTACGCAGGCATCAAGATGTTGTGGCCGCAACAGAAGCTTGTGATTATATAAAGAGGTCGATATGTTGGGAAATAATTTTTTTATTCTGAATTTTTCATTTTCTTGACTTCCTCTAGATATTTTTTCAATGGAATCGCAGGCATCACGATCGTTTCGAGGTCTCCACGTGAATTAAGCTCCAGCGATAGTCTGTAGACCGTCTCCTCGTTTTCCGCTTCCACGATGTTAACGAAGTCGTATTGACCCAGAGTGGCCAGCTGTGGGAACTGGCCCTGGGAACATCCCTCAAGTTTTTTGCAGATTTCCTCAAGTATCTCTGGTTCATTTCTCAGCTGTTGTTTACATCTCTCCCAATGTGGGGGCTTTGGCTTCCTACCTGAGCCGGGTTATGACCGGGCGATTCGTGAACAGGTTTCGCAGTGAAATGAAGGCCTTCCTGCAAACCCTTCCGGGTATTGGAAAGTCCATGTACAAAATTGCCAAACAGGCGGAGGAATCTTTTAAGGGATTTCTCACCCCCGGCGTGCTCTTCGAAGAATTGGGCTTTCAATATATTGGTCCCATCGAAGGCCATCGATTGGATCACCTCGTTGAAACCTTCTCCAATGTAGCCAAAATGGACGGCCCGATATTGGTCCATGTTCTAACCAAGAAGGGGAAGGGGTATTACCCTGCGGAGTCCGATCCAGCTCGCTTCCACGGCGTCGGTTCCTTCCACATCGGGACAGGGAGGCTACAGAAGAGTGAAGACGGACCCCCAACCTATACCGAGGTCTTTGGGGAGACCTTAGTCCAACTGGCTGAGGAAGACGATAAGATCATTGCCATCACCGCAGCGATGGAGGATGGAACGGGGTTGAGGGGATATTCAAAGCGATTTGTTGAAAGGTTCTTCGACATTGGGATCGCTGAACAACACGCCGTTAGCTTTGCTGCCGGGTTGGCCCTGGAAGGTTTCAAGCCGGTTTTGGCCATCTATTCCACCTTTTTGCAGAGAGCATATGATCAGGTCCAGCAGGACGTTTGTCTTCAGAACTTACCCGTGGTCTTCGCCCTGGACAGGGGGGGAATAGTGGGGAGTGATGGGCCAACCCACCACGGGCTCTTTGATTTTTCCTACCTCAGACACCTGCCCAATATGGTGGTGATGGCCCCGAAGGATGAAAATGAGTTTCAACATATGGTCAAGACCGCCATCGAATGGGGAAAGCCTATCGCCTTTCGCTATCCAAGGGGGGCTGGATATGGTGTGAAGATGGACCGGAAGCTGAGATCATTGGAGGTGGGAAAAGGAGAGGTTCTGCTGGAAGGGGAGGATCTGCTTATCTTGGCCATCGGATCCACTGTATACCCGAGCTTGGAGGCGGCCCAAAGGTTACTAGAGCATGGAATTAGAGCTTCGGTCATCAATTGCCGTTTCGTGAAACCCCTGGATGGGGAGTTAATCTGCACTATGGCTGAAAAACTGGGGAAGGTCCTCACCGTGGAGGAGAATGTATTGGACGGAGGGTTTGGCAGTGCGGTCCTGGAACTTTTTCAGGAAAGGGAACTTTCCGAGGTGAAGGTGAGACGTATTGGGATCCCCGACCAATTTGTGGAGCACGGTTCGCAGGAAACCCTCAGGGGAAGGTGTGGCATCAATACGGAGGGAATTGCGGAGGTGGCAGGGGAAATGATCTTGGGGGTCCAGAGGGAAAAGCACGGCGTTATGGGATTTGGAAAGAGAATTATCCTTAAATGAAGAGGCGCGACCCACTGGATAAACTCCTGGTGGACAGGGGACTCGTTCAATCCCGGGAGAGGGCAAAGGTTATTATTCTGGCTGGTATGGTCATGGTAGGCGATCGAGTAGTTGACAAGGCGGGAAGCCTGGTCAATCTCGATTCTCACATTCGGGTCAGAGGCAGTGATCATCCTTACGTCAGCCGGGGAGGACTCAAGTTGGAAGATGCCCTCCGCGGATTTCAGGTAGACCCGAAGGGGAAGGTAGCCATGGATGTAGGGGCGTCGACAGGTGGATTTACCGATTGTTTACTCCAAAAAGGAGCAAAGAGGGTATATGCAGTCGACGTGGGCTATGGGCAGCTTGCCTGGAAACTGCGGAACGATTCACGGGTGGTGAACCTAGAAAGGAAAAACATCCGCTATTTAAAGCCCCAAGAGATAGGAGAGAAGGTGGATTTGGTGGTTATCGATACCTCCTTCATATCGGTGGCAAAATTTCTCCGCACTATACTTCCCATGATGAGGAATGGAGGGGAGATAGTGGCCTTATTAAAGCCACAGTTCGAGGTGGGAAGAGGGGAGGTTGGAAAAGGTGGTGTGGTGAGGGAACGGTTGAAACATCAGCAGGTTCTGGATCAGATCTCCCGTTTTTCGGGGTCAATTGGTTTGAAGGTTAGGGGGACGATGGAATCGCCCCTGTTGGGGCCAAAGGGTAATAGGGAGTTCTTCATCTATCTGAAGAAGATCCCGAAGGCATAAAGTGGACAGAGGCGGATGGATCATTTCCGGTAAGGGTTATGGGTACACCAAAGGTTCCGAAGCCAGCGAAGCTGGTGATGAGCTTGATTTCAGCCGAGGATGAAATATTGATGAGGACCGTGGAGAATTTGAATTCCATCTTTGGAGAGGTCGATTTTCTCAGCGATTTGCTTCCCTTCGATTTCACGAAGTATTACGATGAGGAGATGGGAGCTCCGCTCTTCAGGAGGTTTGTCGCCTTCAAGGAGCTTGTTCAAAGGGAAGCGCTCGCGGACATCAAGAAGATGACCAACGGGGTTGAGGAGCGATATTCTCGCGATGGATGCAGGAAGGTGAATATAGACCCCGGGGTCCTCTCAGGGGAGAATTTGGTGTTAGCTACTACTAAGGGCTTTGCTCATCGCATTTATCTTCGGGATGGTATTTATGCAGATCTGGAGCTCATTTTTCAAAATCGCTCCTTTAAAGCGCAAGAATGGACATACCCGAACTATCGTCAACGGGAGGTTATCGAACTGATGAATGGACTCAGAAGGAGCTACTTACGGGAGTTGAGGGGAGAAGGGACGTGACATGATCAGGAGTATGACTGGTTATGGAATAGGACAGAAGGTTATTTCCCTGGGAAGGGTTACTGCCGAGGCGAGATCAACTAACCACCGGTATCTCGATATTAGCTTGAGGTTGCCCAAGAAGTTATACCCATTTGAGACTCAGATTAAGGAGATGGTGAAGGCCCATTTTTCCAGGGGACGATTCGATATCTCCATCGAGATGGATTCCGGGGGGAAGGATCAATTCAAGCTCGAGCCTAACATCGAGATAGCTCAAATGTACATAGATGCCCTTGAAAGCCTAAAGTCGAAGCTCGACATAACGGGGGAGGTGACCCTCGACCTCGTTTTGCGGGCAAAGGACGTCATCACGGCGAAGGAGGTAGAGGGGGATGTTGGTCCACTTTGGGAGGAGATATCGGGGGTTTTGCTGAGCTGTCTGGAGGCCCTTGAGGCAATGAGGGAAGGGGAGGGAAGGAACTTGGTCCTCGATCTGAAAAGGAGGTTGAAACGGATCTCCCGCCGCATAGATGAGGTGAGGGGTCGTTCTCCATCGGTAGTGGAGGCTTATCGCAAGAGGCTCTTGGAGCGGCTTGCCGAGATGACGGAAGGGATGGAAATCGACCGTTCGAGGCTTCATCAAGAGGTGGCGTATTTCGCGGATCGGAGCGATATCACTGAAGAGGTGGTTCGGATCGATAGCCATCTGAGGCAATTCGGCCAAATGTTGGAGTCGGATGAACCCACAGGGCGGAAGATGGATTTTTTGGTCCAAGAGATCCACAGGGAGGTAAATACCATCGGCGCCAAAGCCAATGATGTCGTCATCTCTCAGAAGGTGGTAGAGATCAAGGCGGAACTGGAGAGAATGAGAGAGCAGATTCAGAATATCGAGTAAAAATGTGGTGACTCTTTGATAGGGAGGTTCGTATGGTCCCTAAACTATTAAACATCGGTTTTGGGAACGTTGTGGTTAGTTCGAGGGTGGTCGCTATTGTCACCCCAAGTTCAGCTCCTATGAAAAGGCTCAAAGAGGGGGCAAGGGAGGTCGGGATGCTGGTGGATGCAACCCAGGGGAGGAGGACCCGTTCCATCATCATCACCGATAGTAATCATGTTATACTTTCGGCTGTTCAGGCGGAAACGGTAACCCAGCGGTTCATTTCCGAAGAAAGGGAGGAATGATTTCGGAAGGGCTTGGAGATGAAGCATGAAGGATTGCTCTATATCATTTCGGCTCCCTCAGGGACTGGGAAGACGACTTTACTGAAACGGGTAATGAGTTATTTCCCCGATATACGGTTTTCGGTTTCTTATACCACGAGGCCACCAAGGTCTGACGAGAGGGATGGGAAGGATTATCATTTCATTTCTCCACAACAATTTCAACAGATGGTGGAGAAGGGGGCTTTTGCGGAATGGGCGGAAGTTTTGGGCAATCGATATGGCACCGCCCTGGATTCCATACGGGAAAGTCGATTCCAAGGGGTCGATCTGATATTAGATATTGACAGTCAGGGAGCGAGGCAGATAGGGGAACATTTTAATGGAGGGGTTTTTATCTTCATATTCCCCCCATCCTTGGAGGCATTGAGGCAGCGGTTGAACGATAGGAAGGTCGATGGGCAGGAGGTAATTCAGTTTCGGGTGGCCCAGGCGAGGGATGAAATGAAGCAAGCGAAGTGGTATGATTACATCATTGTCAACGAGAGAGTCGAGGAAGCCGCTGAACAGCTGAAATCCATCATCATTGCCGAACGATGCCGGCGGGAAAGGGTTTTGAAACGAATTGGCATTAGCAAGCTTTAGCGTTGGAGGAGACACATGGCGAGGGTTACTGTAGAGGATTGTTTAGAGAAGGTGAATAGCCGTTTCGAGCTGGTGATGTTGGCCGCAAGGCGTGCAAAGATGCTCATAAGAGGGGCCAAACCGGTGGTTGAATCGACTAACCGGGCCATTGTAACTGCCCTCAGGGAAGTAGCGGGAAGAAAGGTTTACCTCGTTGAACCCCCTGAAGAGGATGGCAAAAAGGTCGATGTGAAAGGGGTTGAGGAATAGCCTTTACGTGTAGGACTTCGTTTCCGCATAAGGGATCGGTCTTCCCCTTGATTCTCTGAACCCGATTCCATCTTATCTTGTCTCCGTTTCGATTCCTAGATCCCTCATCATTAACGTTTCCAACCTCTAAAGGGTTGGCCTCCCCATTCCTGCTTACCCACGATGGGTACCCAACTTCTCCAGCAGATTGCGCTCAGGGACACCGGAGTCCCTCAGAAAGTCAGGCAACTACGGCTTTTTTTATCTTAACATCATCCCCCTTTTATGATATTTAATTAAGGGAGATTACGCTTTCCTCGGAGGACTCATGCCGGCAAATTTGCCGCCACAATACTTTGAGGCGGAAAAGCGATATCGAGAGGCAAAGGAAATCCCGGAGAAAATCAAGGCCTTAGAATCGATGTTGTCCATAATGCCCAAGCATAAGGGAACGGACAAACTTCGAGGGCAGCTCAGGAGCAAGCTCTCAAAGCTAAAATTGGAATTGGAGAAAAAAGGGGGAACGGGAAGAAAGGGGTCTGTATTCAACGTGAAACGAGAGGGGACGGCCCAAATTCTGCTATTGGGATTTCCCAACGTGGGGAAATCCCAATTGGTTTCGGCCCTTACCAATGCAAACGCCGAAGTGGCCGATTATCCTTTTACGACGCGGGAACCAATTCCCGGGATGGTGGTTTTTGAAAATATTCAAATTCAGTTGGTGGACGTGCCCCCAATCAATTTCGAGATCGGCGAAGCCTGGTTGTCCCCAACGGTGAGGAATGCAGATGTCCTCATGATTATGGTGGACTTGGGTGGCGATCCATTGGCCCAAATGGAGGGGGTTTTGGCCAAATTAGAGGGGATTCGAATCAAACCTATTGGCTTCGAAGACGAGGCAATTCATGGGGGAGAGGAGGGGGTTTTTGAGCCAAAAAGGGCCCTGATCGCGCCAAATAAGCTGGATCTTGAGGGTGCTCAGGAGAAGCATGAGGTACTTCGGGAAAGGTATGGGCGCTCCTTTCCGGTTTTTTCCCTTTCTGCCCAAAAGGGGATCGGCTTGGAGGACTTGAAGAGGGGAATTTTTGAGGCCTTGGATATCATGCGGGTATATACGAAGCCCCCGGGGAAAGAGCCCGACTTCAGTGAACCAGTGATCCTCAGAAAGGGGAGCACCGTTGAAGATGCAGGATATTCCGTGCACAAGGATTTCGTGAAGAAGATGAAGTTTGCCCGCATCTGGGGATCTGAGAAATATCAGGGCCAGATGGTAAAGAGGGATTATGTCCTGCATGATGGGGATGTAATCGAATTCCACACCTAATTCCGGAAAAGGCCGCCCTGAGCGCTAAATTATGCAGTGTTGCAGTCAAACAAGGAATAAATCCTAAAGTCGCTTCGCTCCAAGTCCTAAATACGAATATCTAAATCCTAAACGTTTTGGTCATTTGATCATTAGTGCTTTGTATTTGTTTAGAGTTTAGTATTTTGTGTTTCGTATTTCCCTTTACGGCTTCGGTTATTTGAATTTGTTTAGGGTTTAGAAATTAGTATTTGGAATTTGCTTGTATTCCTTGAAGGTCGACTTTTTCAGAGATATGTTCGTATATTGCCGACATGAATAGTGGGTTCACGAGTATCCTGAAATCAGGATAGCCGGTTGGTCCGAAGGTAAGAGGGTTATGAGTTTCAAGGCCTCTTTGAAGCGGCGATGAAAATCCTTGATGGAAAAGTAACTTTGAGAGGCCGTGAGGAGAAGGGATGAAAGGATGGAGAGGAGTGGAGAGGAGGAAGTTGTTGCGCTTGAAATCCCCTCTGCCCGTTCAGTTCAACCTGTACCATGTGTTGGGCAGACGGGAAACCTCGAGGAGGTTGGGAGGTATGATCTGCAACGTTTCCTTCGAGGGGATTTGCCTTGAGACCAATGTGGTCTTGGTAGATGGTTCGCACGTATTCTCCGAAGCGATGACTGAGGAGAAGAGACTAAAAATCGAGATCGATCTGCCCGCGGAATCGGAGAGGATAACGGCCACGGGGAAGGTGATTTGGTATGATCTCAATCCATCTAGTTCCCCTTACCGGTTTCGCGCTGGCGTATATTTGACGGAAATGGATGGAGATTCCAAGGAGATATGGAGACGGTTCCTTACAGCCCTCTAGAAATAGGTCGCCGGTTTTTCCCTGCCATTCACCCCGCATTTCGTTACGTCCTGGCAAAGGAATTATTGGCATGCTAATTGCTAAATTTAACCCTTCGTGAGGCCCATAAGACGGTTTTTTCAAGGAAGGGGTTTCGCTACGAATGGCTTTTCAGACGAAAGGGCAAGTGCCACTTAGCCTGAGTGGAGTGGCTAGTAACTGATACCGATAGCAAGGGGGCTGAGAGGATTCGAGCATAGGATGAGGGGAAAATGGAGAGGACGGTTAAGTGTAAATTCTGTAATAATTCTTTTACCTTTGAAGGGGAGGAGGCGTTGCCGGATTCCTGTCCTGCTTGCAAGAAACAGGAAAATCCCGATGTCCTCCAATTTTTCGCGGATCAAAAGAAGAGAAGAGAATTCGTGGCAGTTAGTACACCAGAGGTTGGGGGTAGAAAGGTGGCTAAATCCCTCGGGCTGGTGACGACGGAACAGGTAGTCGGGTTCAAAATATCTGGAAAATTAGATCTCAGTAAATTCAGTGGGGGAATGGCCCTTTCCCTGGTGGATAAATTGATGAACGGAAGGGAATGGGCGATCCGGACTCTCACCGATGATGCCCTTGCCCTGGGGGCAAATGGACTTGTGGGCATCGATATCCGTTATGAATCCCTTGGAGTTAAGGAGGAGGTTTTGATGGTTCTGGTATACGCCAAGGGGACGGCGGTCATCGTTGAATAACCTTGTCCATCAAGGGGGAGAAGATGAAAGGGACTTTTCTGATCATGGCAATTCTTCTTTTTGCTTCAGCGGGAAGAACGGGCGAGGTTTGGAAGTGGGTGGATGAACGTGGAATCATTCACTTCACCGACAACCCAGATTCAGTGCCGGAGAAATACAGAGAGCAGATAGACCACAGGGAGATGCCGGGAGAGAGGGAGACGTCATCGGGGACTGCCCGGGAGGCCAAAAAAGTAACGGAGGAACCACGGGATCGACATGGCCGCGGAGAGGATTATTGGATCAATAGGGCAAACGAAATTAAGGATCAATTGAACCGAGCACAGAGGGAGTATGAGCGGGTTAGGTTGGAATACAACGATCTCATTGCCAAATATAATGCCACCCGTTCCCGTGCCAAAAGGAGGCAGTACCAACAACGGATCGAATCGCTCCAGGGTGAGTTGAATCGTCATGGGGAGGATATCCAGAAAGCAAAGGAGATCCTGGAGAAGACCTTACCCGAGGAGGCGGAAAGAGCAGGAGTTCCTGTGGAATGGGTGAAATAGGGGGATTTCGTGGTTCCAGAAGGGGATCAAAATACCTATAAGGTTTTATTTTTCGGTATTGCCAACAATTCGGCGGGAGGCAGGAGAGACTTCCTCAGGGATATTTCGAAGCATTTCCATATCTCCCCTGAAAAGGCCGACTACCTGATCAGCAAAACACCCATTTTGCTTAAAAGAGGGCTTTCCCTTGCCAAGGCCGATGCCTTGGTGAAGGAATTTGAATCCTTGGGGGGCAAAGCGCAATGCACAACGGAGGAGGGAACGTCATTGCTGGAGCTGGAATTCGGGTCCGATAAAACACCCTTTCTCCAACTTGAGTCCCTCACTTCATCCTCTAGAGGAGGGAGGATAGAGGTGATCGGAAGGGTGAAGAACATCTCATCCAGTCCCCTTAAGGGTGTGAAGATTGTTGTTCAATTTTTCGACTTCCTCGACCAGTTCATCATCTATGAGGAATCGCCCATCGTCTTCAATTTCCTCAACTCGGATCAATGTTCTCCCTTCAAGGTTATAGGCGAGGGAAATGCCGGGATCAGGCGTATTTCCATCGCTTTTAAGGGAGAGGATGGGGCAATGATTGCGACCCGAATAAACAAGAATTCCCCGCAAAAAGTGGCACTATCGAGGGGAAGCGATCGGCCCAAGGCCACCAATAGGGTGATCTTGGAGCGGAGGATCCTCAGTTCAAAACGCATGTATTCGGTATTGGAGGAAGTGTTCTCCAGGATTTCGAAGGATGAGTTTACCCAGGCCGATGTCGAGGAAGTATTGAGGAGAATTTTCCCCAAAGCGTGGGCTTTACTGGAGAGGAAATATGAGTGTGTCTCGGCAAGGCAATATCTGGCCCGTATCCTGTCGTGGTACGCTCAGGATCAAGGAAGTTCCATTCAATACACAGGGACCCTTGTGGAGGGTCCGCCGGGCTGGGGAGTTCCTAAGATGGCAGTATATAAGAAGGGCGGATCGGGCTCTACTCCTTCCCCACAAGTTCCTCCAATCGAATTCGATGGACAATCCCCCCTGAGAAATTTTTCATGCCCCAAAATCAGCCAAAAAAGTCCATCGAGCATCGCAAGAGCTCTCATTAAGGGATACAACGAGGAAAAAATTCCCCATGACCTGAGGAATTTTAACCATCTGGGGTTCAATGCCAAATCCCTGGTCAGCGAAGAAGATGTCCTTCTTAGGTTCCTCTCCCTGGTCCGTTTTGATAGATGGCCCTTTCGGCCTTGGGAAATGGTGTGGGATGAGGAGGGTGGATCCATCAATTCATTGTTGAGGAACCAGGGCCTGTTTCATGCAGGGGAGATTCGAAGGGCCAGCTTGGATGAAATCGAATCCAAATTGCGCAAGTGTGTGTTGAAGGGGGAGCTGTGGCTCCATACAAATGGTGGAAAGACCCGGTTTGCTCGGACGTTAAAGGAGCTATCGCTCCACATCGGCGGAATAGCCTCTTCAATGAGATCGGCCTCCAATGAGTCCGATATCATGCTCCTCCACCAGGATGTCATGAATATCCATGGATTCGGTGCCCTCATCTCGGCTCGATGCATCGCCTATGCTATGAGGGAGTTGGGCGCCGGGAGGACATCTCCTAAAAAGTTTGAACCCATTGCCCGTTATCTGAGGGAGGAGTGGCGAGCGAGCGATTGGGGTGAGCGTTTGGAATTGCCCATATTAGGGGGGCGCCCCCACCTCTTCGATGAGATCATAGATCATTTATCCGATGACCCGTTGGGCTTCGATTACCTCTACCTCCTTGGAGCCGACTATTGTCAGGATGGGAATTGCGAGCATTGTTCCCTATCATGAATGAATGGAAATTTATGAAAAGTTTTCATAGCCCGGTGAAAAAAGGTATGCATCAATGACCTTTTTAGCACGTTCAAAATGGATTATTAATCTCCTTACCCCCATCGATACGGCCTGAGTTTATCCCTCTTTGGACAATAAATTCAGGCTGTATCCCCCTTCTTCCTCTTTATCCGGAGTTTTCATAGCTCCTCCCTGGTTAAACCGGTCTTGGTATGATTCTTGCTTCAATATCGATTGAGTCAAAGCAGGGGTATGGGATGTTCTTTAAACTCATCTTGGAGAGCGGTCACGTAGGTGCAGGGAAGAGTTACGATATGGTGAGGTATCTCGAGGGGAGGGATATTTTTTCCGTATTATTCTCCGCCTCCCATTTTCCAAGGGTCAAGAAAAAGAGATATCACAAAGGCATCAAACTGATCCAGGAGATAACCAGGGGGGAATACCTACAGGGGAGAATGAGGGAAAGGGAGGATCCCTATCTAAATACCCATCGGAGGAAGTCGAAAGGGGCCTTCAGGAATGTGAATTCTCCCTTGCCCCTGGGAATGGTTATGCACAAGAGAGGAAATCGAGAGAGCAAACATTATATGAACGATAGGCATGAGATCATGCCCTGATGCGGATACATCACCGGAAAATGAGATTTTCGGATACCCCCAAGGGGTTCTTTGCTTAGAAATGAGGGATGGTGGGCCGGTGAGATCAAGTTATCAAGGTAAAAAAACCCCCCGCCCCAATAACCTCAATAACTATCGATTTCATCGATCCCTCCATCCCTTTTTTACTCCGTTTGACCCATGGCCTTGGGCATCTTTTTCTCGGGAAATTCTTCGTTTCCTTTCTCTCCTCCTACTTCACTTCCATCAAGAGAGCAACTTCGGTCCCTAAAACAATTTTTCGAGAACTCCTCAAATCATGAAGGGGATTTTTGTAAAAACCCCTCGATGGGACAGGATGAAGCGTCCTTGACGAGAGGTAGTGGATGGAGTAAAGTGTAAAGAGAAAAAAGGATCAGCCACAGGAGGGGTTTGGCTGATCCAACCCAATACATCAACACGGGAGGTGAAACAGTGATGTATTGGTTGACAAATTGTATCCCAATTATTATCCGAAATTCAACCGGCGGTTATGTGAGACGGATGAATTAGATTACCTTCGAGCTCGGCACGGTATGAATATGAGATATCTCCAAATCCTCGTCGGGCTTTTTTGCCTTTTGGCGACCTCCTTTTCCTATGCCCAGGTATACAAATGGGTGGACGATTCGGGAACGGTCCATTTTACTGATGATCCGGCAAAAGTACCGGGGCACTATTGGGATCGCGTTGAGGAGAGGAAAACCATCAAGGAGGAAGGCCAGAATCCTCCCGATGAGGGAAAATGGCTGAAGCGAAGGGTCCAGCGGGAGCCCACGGATCGTTTTGGACGAAGGGAATCCTGGTGGAGGGATAGGGCCTCTAAGTGGTGGGATCAACTGGAGAATGCCACTTCCCAACACCAAAGGATTACCAAGGAGATCGAAGAAGCAGAGAAGGTCCTCGGCAAGGCCCGAAACGATGGGAAGAGGAGAAGGTACCGAAGGAAGATTAAACGCCTTCGGAAGGAAGACGAAAAATATAAGGCTCAGATAGCCGAGGCTAAACACATGCTGAATGACGTCTTGTTGGACGAGGCGCGGATTGCAGATGCTGACCCATCATGGCTGCGGCCATAGCTACCTTATGGGGTTTTGTGCTGAAATGGATTGATCTTTCGAGGAAAATCGCCCCCTCTTGTTATCAGCCCATCCTCTTTCCCTGCCTTCACATTACTATTCCGCTTCTTCATGGCAGACGTTTCCCTCTGCTATGAAAAAAAGTCAACGCAAAGGGTATTGGAGTTTCCTTAATTCTGCAGGAAGTATTCTTGTACCCGTTGATTATGAAGGAACTCAGGGGCTTTGCCCCGCTGGAATAATGGAATACTGGAATGATGGGTTCATGGATAGGTATTCCCCTGATAGAGGTTGGAGGAGCGTCCGCCTGCAGCGGACTTGAGGCTGAAGGCCAAGAATCCTTTGCCTCGTGCCTCAAGCCCTTCGTTCCTCAGGATAAACTCAGCGCTCCTGAACCAAAAGTAATGCTTTTTCGTTTTTGATACCCATTATTCCACCATTCCAACAATCCATCATTCCAATGCTTCAAGAGACTACGCTCAGAAACTACGGAGTCCCCCCAAAAATCCGGAAACTGCGGCAAGAGTAATGCGCATATTCTCAGGGATGTGGCATAAAATGTGGTAGATCATATCACAATGTAACATGAGAATGATTCAGGACCCCGGTCGCTTTCATTGGCATAAAAAATGCACAGTTAAGGGGATATACTTCCTTAATTGTGGTAAATATGGCGAACATGACTAACATTACCATAGAAGATCAAGTACTGACAACCAAAGAATCCTGTGCTTACCTTCGTATTACGAAACCGACATATTTCAAATATATTCGGGAGGGGCGAATTAATGCTATAAAGGCTGGCAAGGGTTGGAAAGTGCTCAAGTCGGAGTTGGAGCGGTTCTTAAGGGGAAGTCAGTGAATCCTTCAAGGCGACCGCTTTCGCCTGTCCAACGCCAGCATCTCGGCGACTCAATTCCCAGCCTTACCCATTGAGAATAGGGATGGGGGTGAGTATACAAGGGGAGGAAGGAAGATGGAGAAGATAGCCGTCCGGAATAGGGCCAAGAAGGAGAAAGATTGGGTTGACTGGAACGGAAAAATATTCGAAGATTTACGAGAAGGCATGTTCGAGGAGATGTGCCTCGATGAGATGATTGAGTGGGTAGAAGAGAAATTGAGGGAATGTCAATAAGGAACCTCTAAGGAAATCTCTATGAGCGAGGAAAAAAATCGGGAAGATCTAGACGGAAAATCAGGGATTGTTTCGGTTGAGAAGAGGAGGTTTCCCAGGTTCAACGTCGATCTCCCCATGAAGTATTCCGAGGTGAAGGTGCGCAAGAAGCAGGGAGGAATCGCCCACGATGCCAGCGAAGGAGGGCTTCTCGTCTATTTACAGGAGAAATTTCCCATTGGTACGAAGCTCAAGATTGAGGTATTCTTTTCCCATGGTTTTCGTCTAACGCCCATCAAGGCCGAGGCGGAAATCGTTTGGGCGGATATCAGGGGACCCGAGGATTGGGGCGAGTATAAATATGGATTGAAATTCATCAACATAGGGAAGGATGAGTTTTCGAAATTGAAAGGATTGCTTGATAACCTTTCCGCCTAGCCTGGAAGAAGTTGATCGCCAGCTCTATTTTGGTTATCGTGGAGGAAACAGGGGCCCGAGATTGTGGAGTGGTTAATCTATAGAGCTGGTTTTTTCTCGGAAGAGGGGGGATATATGTACGCACTGTAAGGCCGTAATCCGGGCACCTCTCCAGAGGAAGGGATGTTAGCGAAAAAGATCAGTGTCGTTGAACGGCGTTTATTTACCCGGCTCCATGTTCCCTTGAAGGTCCTCTTTAGAATTGTGGACCTTTGGAGCAGGGAACAGAGTTCCATGGTCATAGAAGGAGAGACATGGAACGTCTCCTATGATGGTTTGTGCATCGAGACAGATGCCGTGGTACAGGAAAGTGTGATGACCTTTTCAGAATCGAGCGGTGAAAAGAGGGTTAAGGTTTTGCCCTTTCTGGTGATGAAAGAACAGCAGTTGGAGTTGGAAATCGATCTACCATCGCCCGAGGGGAAGATAGACGCCTTGGGTAGGGTAATTTGGAGCGAGTTAGAGGCGACCGATGAGACGTACCACTTAAAGATCGGGGTTTCTCTCGAGGAGGTGACTCCCAAGGAGAGGGAGAAGTGGAACCATTTCATCCGGCATATGAAATAGGTGGAGTACATGAATAATGGTTTGGATAAGGAGAGCTTTTTATGAAGATCCATAAGGGAAAGGAGAGGAGGAAGCATCCCAGAGTGAGGTTGCGAATAGAAGTGAGTTACCAAAAGATGGATTCCTATCTCCATCGATTTACTGAGAATATCAGCGAGGGAGGATGTTTTGTCGAAACCGATGAGGTGTTACCCCCTCGGACGGAAGTTCCCCTGGAATTTTCCTTCCCGAACTACGCCAAACCCCTGGTGGTTATAGGTGAGGTGGTTTGGGTCGTGGAGGGAACGCATTCGGGAATGGGGATTCAGTACAAGAAGATTTCCCCCGATGCGAAGAAGGTGTTCAAGCAAATCGTTCAATCCCGAATAAAAGAGGAGAAAAATCCTTGACTAATGGATCCATTTTTTGTAAAGTGGGGTTTCAATTTATGATGAGGAGGAGGAGTTGATGAGTAAGAGCAGCTTTCCCTACAGGGTATATGATCGGAAACCCCATCCCAACATCGTCCTTCAGGTGATCGAGGATGAGGATTTATTGAATATCATGAAGGAAATGTTGATTCAAGAGGGACGGCCTTGTCCATTCTGCAAGAGGAAGCTTAAGGAGGAAACTCTTTCTAAGGAGATTTGGTAGGTTAAAACCTCGACGTCTTCGCAGGGTAGACGTTTTGCTTTGTTTTCCGTTCTTTAAGGAAATGAAGTCATATCTTGCCTTATGTTTGGTCATCATCTTTCTGGGTTGTGCCTCTGAAAGCCCATACGAAGGTGTCTCCTTCGCCAGATATACGAAACAGACATTTCCCGAAACAGCGAGGGCGGAGGTTTTTACCAAAGACGTGGAGAAGCCTTATACTGTTATCGGGGAATTGAAGGCGATCTTCTCCCCCGACTTGAGTGATGAAGAGATGGTGAGTCGGATGAAGGAGGTGGCCCGAGGAATTGGAGCAGATGCCATTATTGGCCTTGAGAGGGAAGTAGTTGAAATCGCGATCCCGCGGGTTTTTCCCGAACCCATCAGGAGGAAAGCTAGACATCAACCCCTGGACATTGCCAGTCCCGAAGCAGAGGAGGAGAAGGTTCTCCTAAGGGGGCTTGCTATCCGGTATCGGTGAATTCCAGATCACTGGAGGAGGGTGATGATGGAAGGAAGGGCTGATGTTTCAGGCGTAGAGAGAAGGAGTTCTCGGCGGTTCAAGGTGGATCTATCAATGGATTATTCCCGGATAGAGAGGATGCGGCTTAGGGCTGGCTTAGCGGCCGATGCCAGTGAAGGAGGGTTGATGGTATATCTGCAAGAGCGAATGAAAATCGGGACAAAGCTCTATGTCGCCCTTCTTTTCTCCCTGGGATTTGAGCTTACTGGAGTTAAAGCATTGTCCCAAGTGATATGGAAAGATGCACGATTGGGAGAAGGTTGGGGTCGGTACAAGTATGGGTTGAAGTTCTTGCAGATTGCCGATGAAGATCTGCGTAAATTGAAGCAGCTCCGATCAGATTTAGCAATCCAATCCTAAATCCATTCCCAGGGAATTGGATTTCACCTTTTTCCTTTGCTACCTTTCTGGCCCCATTCCAATACCCAAATACGGAATTCGCGGCCCTTTTGATTTATCTCACGAATGCCCTTATCTTTGGTTCTATTTCTACGAAAAATATCTCCTATTGTGGTTCCTTCCCTAATTGACGGCTTCGTAAAAAGTCGAAATCAGACGGCAAAGAAAAAAGATCCAGATGCAAGGCGCACAAATCCTGAGGAATGAGGCGTACATAGAAGTACGCTGCAGTGACGAAGGATGAAGTGGAACGCAGCAGATGGACTTTTTACGAAGCCGTCCTAATTAATCTGCGAAAACGCAGGACAAGGCCATCTCATTCCCGGTGATCTTTTCTTTTGAGCCCGAGAATTGAGGTCGATGGACTCTCTTCGCCGAGGTTTGGCACAGAAAATGCTAAACTAAGGCCATTGGGGCAAGGAGATCATTCGAAGCCATCACCGGATCTTCATGCCTATACAACATCCTAATCCCAGTTGTTAACTGTTTTATCGGCCGAAAGACGTGGGACCGAAATCGATATTACATTGGA
>JAUWDQ010000224.1 GCA_030608745.1 Pseudomonadota bacterium
GGAATGAGGCGTACTTACAGTACGCTGCAGTGATTTACCCTGTTAAATATTTTCTTTGTTTGATGTTACTGTTTTCAAGCAGCTTCTATATCCCATATCTATTGATATGGCTGCCTTCAATTTAACAGGGCAGGGGATGAACCGGAACGCAGCAGATGGACTTTTTACGAAGCCGTCAAAGGTGAAAGAGGGAAATCACTGGATGAGTTTCCACCAAACTCATTGGCGATAGATCCCAATTTTGGTAAGATAGAATATGGTAACGATGAAAAGATATCTCAATCTCTTCCTTTCATTCATGATCCTCTTTCACCTCTCAGGATGTGTCTATGTCATCTCCAAAGCGGTAAGAATGGAGGTGACCCGGGACCTGAGCCTCAGGGAGGTGATCAAAGACCCCAATTTTCATAAGGGAAAGGTCGTTCTCTGGGGTGGGGCGATCATCGAGTCCAAGAACTTAACGGAGGGTACACGGGTCACCGTATTGCAAAAGGATCTGAATAGATGGGGAAGGCCTAAAGAATCGGATGAGAGCCAGGGGAGGTTCATCGTACTCTATCCGGGTTACCTGGATACGGCCATATACCGTAGGGACAGGGAGATCACTGTAGCCGGAGAAATTATTGGGCAGAAAGTGCTGCCCATAGATCAGATCGAATATACGTATCCCCTCCTTTCCCCCAGGGAAATCCATCTGTGGAGGGAGGTGAGGGAAGCCGAATACCCCTATGGGGCGCATCCCTTGTGGTGGGATTACCCCTATTGGCCATACCCCGGTTGGCATCCCTATCGTCCCTGGTATCCTTGGTATCGGTATTATTGAGGCAGAGAAATGCGGATTACCTGGAAATTTCGAATTCCCCCCGGAGCCCGGACGCTCACCTCGTCATCAACCTTCTTTCCGATAAGGGCACGGCCCACCGGGGAACTGGAAGAAATCTTGCCTTGCTTCACATCCGATTCGTCGGGCCCAACGATCTCGTATTGAACCTGCTTCCCGGTATCCAAATTCTCCAACAAAACCATCAATCCGAATACCACCCTGTCGGACGGAAGGTTTTTGGTATCGATAATCTCCGAATGGGTAAGCCTCGATTCGATATCGCGGATTTTTCCCTCGACTAAGGCCTGTTTTTCCTTTGCCGCGTCGTATTCGGCATTCTCGGTCAAGTCGCCATGAGAACGGGCCTCCTCAATGGCCTTAATCACCTGAACCCGATCCACCCTCTTCAGGCGGGTCAATTCGCTCATGAGGTCTCTGTAGCCCTGTCTGGTGATGGGAACCCTCTTTATGGTCATTTTCTTCCCACTCCCAATATTCGCCAATTAATACATTCTCATGAAAAAGTCAATGGGAAATGGCCCTGGAAATTCGCGAGCTTTTGAAGAACTCTGTCTCCACCCCAACCGCATTTCGGAACCCCATCCATACCCGCAGCCTGAGAAAATCCATGGATGTGTTGAGGACGGATTTTCTCCTGATCAATGGCTCCAATCCTAAGGGCAATTTCATATGATTAGTGCCTGACAGATCTCTTGGGAGCAGGCTGGTGATTCCAGCCTTTCCTCTATTCCATCCTTTTCCAGGAGAACCAAAACGGGGATATTATTGGGTCCATCGCTGTAACGGACACAGAGGGATGCGGCAGTCCCAATGCACATCTTCGGGCCACCCCGGGGAATCAATGCAATGGGTCCCGGATAATCCGTCACTTTGATGATCACATCCCCCTCATCGGCCAGCTCCAGGAGTCGTTCATTCTCCTCTTTACGTCTCCCGATGACAACCTTGGCTGATTCATCCAGTCGAAAATGGCGCCCCACCTGGAGGAGTTCGATATCCCGGATTTGAACCTCCTTCTGATGGGCAAAGAGATCCCTCAAGCGTCTGGAAAAAGCCGGGTCAGTAAGCAAACATCCCCCTGCAGGCGCGGGAAAATCATCTATCCCATACCGTTTTGCCAATTCAAATTGGCTTTTACGGGAACGCCCCTGAATATCCAGGAGCCTCCCCCGGTCAACCTTCCCCTCCTTTTCCGCACGCGTTTCAGGCAAGAGCTTGGCACTAAGGGGACGGAGAATGAGTCCTTCGCAACCGGAGTTTCGGGCGACGAGCTGAAGGACCTGCTTATTCTGGGACATTGGGCGTTGTCCCAACACCTCACCGGTAAATATGAATTCGAAGTTCTCCCTTTCGAGGAGATACCCGGCTCGCTTCAGCATCAAGATGTGACAATCGATACAGGGGTTCATATTCCTTCCATACCCGTATCTCGGATTCTGAACCAATTGGAGGTGTTCCTCGGAAATATCGATGACCCGAAGGGAAACTTTCAACCGGATCGCCGCCCTTTGGGCCTTCTGAAAACCGAAAAAAGAGGTTTTAAAACAGATGGCCAGGATCTCAATCCCTTGATCCTGCAAAAGGCGTGTTGCCAGTATGCTATCCAATCCGCCCGATAGGAGGCCTATGGCCTTGGTCAAAACCCTTGATCCTTTCCCGAATGGAATTGTACCGAGCAGGTGAGCTATAATAGATTGAAAGGATAAAAAAAATCAAGAGACTTGAGAATCGTCTATTACTGGTCTTTCTGGAAAAAAATTTGATTATTTTCCTATTTTACTATTAAATAGAAACCTCCGTTCGATCGATTACGATGAGAGGTAGCCAAATGAGGAACCGACGCTTTGAGGATGGATCGAAAAGGGTTGTGATTACCGGGGTGGGACCTGTTTCCCCTGTGGGTATAGGTAAGGAACCTTACTGGGAATCCCTTTTGAAGGGAAAATCGGGGGTTAAGCGCATTGACTTCCCCGGTTTCGATATGGATCAGTATAGGACCAAAATCGCCGCCCCAATAGAGAATTTTAATTTTTCCGACTATGTGATCGAGACGAAAAAGGCGAAATATTTGGGCAGGACTTCCCGATTCGCCATCGCCGGGACCATGTTGGCCCTCAAGGACGCCGATTTAGGACTAGAATTGAATGAGGAGAGGCCGAAAGAGGGCCAGTATTGCTTACAGGATTCAGATTCCTTCAAGGTCGGGGTCATTTTGGGCATTGGTGTTGAGAATATGGACTTACTGGAAATGTATCATGAAAATTTCATCGAGCATCGGGGACCGAAGCGGTTATCCCCCTTTGGATTACCCCACATCTATATGAGCTCCATCGCCTCCAATGTAGCGGATCGATTTGGCCTTCGGGGCTCTACCTATACCGTTTCATCAGCCTGTGCCTCCGGTACCCACGCCATTATCAATGCCTATCGCCAGATCCAGGAGGGAGCTGACGACGTTATGGTAACGGGAGGGGTGGATGCCTGTATCACCCCATATGTTTTCGGTGGATTCGTCGCTCTCAGGGCCATGTCTACTCAGAATGATGACCCGAAGAGGGCGAGCCGTCCCTTCGATGCTCAAAGGGATGGCTTTGTCATGGCAGAGGGGGCGGGCACACTCGTTTTGGAGGGATTGGAACACGCCCTTGCAAGAAATGCCTCGATCTATGCCGAGCTCATCGGATATGGGATGACGGCGGATGCCTATCACATTACCGAGCCCGATCCCCAAGGTAGGTCCCTCATAAGGGCCATCAAGCTTGCGTTGGAAAGCGCTGGTCTCAGCCCACGGGAGATAAGCTATATCAATCCCCACGGGACGTCGACTCTGCTGAATGATGCCGTGGAGACGCTAGCGATAAAGGAGGCAATGGGGAAATCGGCTTACCATATTCCCATCAGTTCAACCAAATCGATTACCGGTCATACCATGGGGGCAGCAGGTGGAATCGAAGCCATAGCAATGGCCTTGAGTATCCAAAGGGGAATAATCCATCCAACCATCAATTACGAATTTCCAGACCCCGAATGCGATCTGGACTATGTCCCCAACGAACCACGGAGGGTTGGAGTCAAAACCGCCATGTCCATTTCCGCTGGATTTGGCGGGGTAAATAGCGTTATTATCATGAGGCAATTTGAGGGAATTTGAGCTTGAGATCGTCCCGAGATCTACGTACACCTGAAGAGAGCAGTACAGATCTTCTGTCGAAAAGCCTTCACGTTAGGAGTAAGGGAATACGAGGAAATGGACGGGTTCGAATCGGAGACTTACTGGTAGGCAATGGTTTGATGGAGATGGGAGTAATGTCACAGTTGCATATTATAATCCTCGATTCTAAACAAACCACGGGGGTGATTGAAGAGGAGTTTCAGGATGTCCTTCACATTCTTCCCCCTGTATTTGCATAGTGCCCAGACCTTGTATAAGGTGAAGGTGTTAAGGCTGACAACCTTGGTGGGTTCCATCCTCATAAGGGCATCCTTTGAGAAATCCGTACGTCTCTCCCTCTCGGCCAGGGAGATGATATGATGG
>JAUWDQ010000064.1 GCA_030608745.1 Pseudomonadota bacterium
ATCCGGTAACCAGATCAATTCTTGCGAATGCCGTATCGGCTCTTCTGGGAATGGTGGAGCATGGGGAAAGGATATCCTCGGAGGGGGGTGAGCGGACGATAGCCGTTACTGCCTTGGGAAATACCCAGCCGGCCGTAGACCGGGCCATGGGGTTGCTTCGAGAAAAGGGGTTTCAGGTAATCGCGTTCCACGCCTCGGGGGCTGGTGGTTCGGCGATGGAGGAGCTCATTGGGGCGGGTGTTATCAATGGCGTTCTCGATCTAACTCCCCACGAGATCACCGAGGAAGTGGTGGGGGCAGGGGTTTACATCCCCGTTCGGCCCGGGAGACTGAGTGCCGCCGGACGATTGGGCATCCCCCAGGTGGTATCCACAGGGGCGCTGGAGTATGTATGTTTCGGCCCCAGGGAATCTATTCCCCTCAGATTGAGGAGGAGAAAGATCCACATGCACAACCCTTACAACGCAAACGTCAAAGTTTCCCGGAACGAGATGGCGAAGGTGGGTAAAGTTGTAGCTGACAGGCTGAAACAAGCTAGGGGACCTACAGCGGTTTTGGTTCCCCTCAAAGGGTGGTCCATTTATGGAGGCGGCGGAGGGCCCTTGCACGATCCTCAGGGGTATAACATGTTTGTTAAGAGCTTGAAGCGACATCTTAGAAGGGATATCCGATATGAAGAGATCGATGCCCATATCAACGATCGCCACTTTGCCGATGCGTGTGTTAATGTATTGTTGGAGTTTATGGAAGGGGCGGGATGATGAGGGGTAGAGAGGCTGATGAGATTTCCTTGAGACGGGAGCTTGCCGAGATTTCGAGAAGGGCATTTAACCGGGGCCTCGTGAGCGGTACGGGAGGAAATATCAGTGCTAGGATTCCCGATACCGATCAAATCCTCATCACACCAAGCGGCGTCTCCCTGGGGGATGTTGAACCGGAGGTTAACATTTTACTTAACTTGGAGGGCGTAGTTCTTGATTCTTCTTTGGGACTAAAACCGTCGAAGGAGTCATCCTTTCATCTTGCCGTCTACCGGCTTCGTCCCGACGTGATGGCGGTTGCCCACCTTCACCCTCCCTATGCGACCGCGTACTCGAATAAGGGAAGACCTCTTCCCCTGGTAACGGTTTCCAGCCGCGTTGTCCTCAAAGAGGTCCCCTGGGTAGAATGTGCCCTTCCAGGTTCGAGGGAGCTTTACGATTTTGTCTGTGAGGGATTAAAGAAGCATTCAGGAGTGAGGGCCATGCTCATGAAGGAACACGGTGTCCTTGCCCTTGGGCCGGACCTCAAGACCGCCTTTTATCTTACGGATCTGGTTGAGGATACCGCTAAGATCGCTTACATAGCTTCGCATATTTCCTGAGGTATGGGTAATTTTCATAAAGGAGGGGGTGTTTACATGGATATTCCAAAAAGGATGAAGGCTGCCGTTCTTTACGGTTTTAACGATGTGAGGGTGGAGGAACGTGATGTTCCATCACCGGGCCCTGATGAGGCTCTCGTGAAGGTCAATGCCTGCGGGATTTGTGGAACGGACATTAAGGTAATAACCCACGGGTTGCCGAATCAGCCCCCGTTCGGGGATTTCATCATTGGCCATGAATATGCCGGAACGGTGGCGGCGCTTGGTGACACAGTTGATGAGTTTCAGATCGGTGATAGGGTGACGGTTGAAATACACAAGGGTTGTGGGCGATGTAAAAACTGCATCATGGGTCACTATACCGCCTGTCTCAACTACGGCAACATCGGAAAAGGGCATCGTGCCAACGGCTTTACCGCAAATGGGGGGTTTGCCGAATATGCGGTAAATCACGTGAATACTCTTTACAAACTCCCGGATAACATCTCCTTTGACGAATCAACGACAATAACAACTGCGGGAACGTGCATCTATGGGATAGATATGGCGGGAGGTTACATCCCAGGGGATACGGTGGCGGTGTTGGGACCTGGACCGATCGGGCTTATGAGCGTACAGTTGTGCAAGGCTCTCGGTG
Organism: Pseudomonadota bacterium; assembly: GCA_030608745.1. Lineage (GTDB taxonomy): Bacteria > Desulfobacterota > BSN033 > WVXP01. The sequence goes on from JAUWDQ010000064.1 coordinate 2,001, forward strand.
CGGGAAAGGTGATCCTGACTGGTACGAGAGATGAGAGGCTCGAACTGGGCAAGAAGCTCGGTGCCGATTATGTGGTCGATGTACGAAGGGAGAAAGCGGTCGAAAAGGTCATGGAGCTTACGGATGGGCTGGGGGCGGATCTGGTGCTTGAGGCCGCCGGGGGTGATACCGCCCTTCAAGAGGCCCTGGAGATGACCCGTAAGGGGGGCAAGATTTCGATACTTGCCTTCTATAAGGGGCCCATCACGGCGGATATCTCAATAGCGGTTCGTAACGGAATCAATATATATACCGTCCGAGGTGAAGGGAGAATGAGCGTGGGCAGGTCCCTTTCTCTGATGGCCCAGGGCAAAATCACCGGCAAACCACTCATTACCCACACATTCCCCGTGGAGGAAGTCAACGAGGCCCTCAAAACCTTCGCGGAGAGGATAGGAGGTGCCATGAAGGTGGTGGTTCATCCATGATCCGTCCGCTTCAGACTCTGGATCTTAGGTGATGAGATCGGGTCGGTGGACTTTCGTCAGTGGACTTTCAAGGTATATAAAAAGGGAAAGGAAGCAACAACGTGGGATGGCTATACATGGTTTTCGGTTGTTGTTGGAGAAGCAAAAATGAAAGAAAGGAGGTGTGATAAAAAGGTATGGAAGATTTCTCAATCTATCGGTACATGAAGCCGGGGATAGTTCATTTTAAAGCTTTTCCTGAGGTGGCGTGGGGAGCAGGGCCTATTGTGGAGACCTTGAAGAAGATCGTAGAGGATGATTTTTGGACTGCCGTTGAAGTGGGGTGGATGCGCGATGTCAAGGTGAGGCACGAGGCCCGTAAACTGCTTGAGGTCTCACACATTGAGGTATGCTACGCTACACAGCCCATGTTTCTCAGTAACAAGCTCAACTTGAATGCCCTCGATTCCGCCGAGAGGAAGAAGGCGATGAACGCAGCGAGGAATTGTATCGATGAAGCCTACGATCTCGGGGCTTCGTGGGTGAGGGTACTCTCGGGAAAGGACCCCGGGGATGAGAAGAGGGATGAGGCGAAGAGAATCCTCGTTGATTCGATCAAGGAGATATGTGAATACTCAAAGGAGGAGGGTGAGATCGGGATCACCTTAAAGATATTCGACCGGGACATCGATAAATGTTCCCTTATCGGCCACTTCAAGGATGCGGCCGATGTGGCGAAGGAGATTTACAAGGAATATAAGAATTTTGGGCTTCTCGCGGATCTGTCTCACTTCCCTCTCTTGAGGGAGCGGCCAGAGGATGCCATCCCACTGGTGAAGGAGTATCCGCTCCATTTTCACCTGGGCAACTGCGTTATGCGAGATCGGAAACACCCGGCATACGGAGACCTCCAGCCCCGATTCGGGATCGCCGGTGGGGAGATTGATACTCCCCAAGTGCGTGACTACTTCAGGCTCCTCTTGGATCTAAAACTCCTCAACCCTGAAAACAGGCCGGTGGTAAGCGTGGAGGTGAGGCCCCTGTTAGCTGAGGAGTACTCAGAGGCCATTATTGCAAATGCCAAAAGGGTGGTAAAGGAAGCCTGGGCAACCATGGAAAGTTTTGCGCCGGGAGGTTAGATATTAGGGATAGATATAAGGAGCTTGTGATAATGGAGAAAGAGGTCATTCTTACGGACAAAGCTGGTCGGGCAGCAGGCCCATTCGTGCAAGCGATAAAGGTGGGAAATTTCCTGTATCTGTCCGGATGTCGGGGTATAGATCCCAAGACAAACCAGGTGTCAAAGGGTGGTATTCGTGCTGAAGCTAAGCAGGTATTGGAGAATATTAAAGGTGTTGTCGAAGCGGCCGGGGGTTCGATGGAGAATGTCATTGCGACTACGGTCTATGTGAGGGATATGTACAGATACAGACCGGTGATAAATGAACTATATGAAGAGTATTTCGGCGAAACAATGCCAACGCGGACCATTGTGGAGATATCCCGCCTCAATGAAGATAGCAATGTTGAGATAACGGCAACCGCATGGGTCCCCTAGGACTTGAACCACATTCAGGGATGCCTAATGATTTCAGTGAAAGTTTCGAGTCAAGGAGCAAAAGCGGAAAGGGAGGCTCTAGACACAAATCTTATAACATGAACGCCACGTTTTCTGCGAGGGGCGTTCATATTACATATAAATTCACACAAAAAAGAGGAAGGAGGTAGTTAGCATGATAGCGAAAAAGTTCGGTTATGGGATGTTTATCTGTGTTATCATTTTGAGCTTTAGTGTGGCGGCATTTGGCGGGGGAAAGTATCCCTCAAAGCCGGTGAAGTTCTTGATCCCCTTTGGTGCGGGGGGATCTGCTGATGTCATGGGGAGGGCACTGGCCAAGGGCACCGAGAAGCACTTCGGCCAGCCCTTCGTCCCTATCAACAAGCCTGGAGCGGGTGGAGGGATCATGTATACCGCCTTGAAGAGCTCCAAACCAGACGGTTACACGGTGGGCTGGAACTCCACATCCGTTCTGACGTGCACGAATATCGGTAACGTACCTTTCATGTACGATGCTTTCGAGCACGTCTGCAGGATTGGATTTACGGCGATGCCGATTGCTGTGCGGTCGGATGCCCCCTGGAAAACATTTGGGGAATTTGTGGATTATGTGAAGAAGAACCCCGCAAAGATCAAGATCGGGAATGCGGGTACGGGAAGCGCCACCCATCTCACAGCGGTACTCATGGAGCAGGAGTTAGGCCTGAAGGTCATCCACGTTCCACTGGGTGGTAAGCGTCGGATTCCGAGCCTGCTCGGAGGTGAAGTTGAGGTGATCTGCGTCCCCCTCCCCGAAGCCGCCCCTCACGTAGCGGGTGGAAACGCCCGATTGCTTGTCATGCCCACTGCGAAAAGGGATCCGGCTTTCCCGGATATCCCTACGTTCAAAGAGCTGGGATATCCCATCGTCATCGAACTCTTTAGGGGGTTGAGCGTACCCAAGGGGACGCCCAAAAGCATCATCAGAAAACTCGAAAAGGCCTTTAAGAAGGGCTCCCAGGAACCCAGCTTTACAAAAATTGCCAAAAAGAGAGGGTTCAACATAAGCTTTATGGGGAGAAAGAAGTTCCAGCGGTACCTGGAAGATCAGAATGAGCTGATCGCAAGGGCGTATAAGATTAGCGGCCTGGTCAAGTAAATCCAATAATGGGGGGAGTGGCATTATCGATTCCGATGCTATTCCCCTCATTCCCTGGTTTTTTATGAGAAGGACAAACATCTTCATCTCGATTATATTGTTTGCTTTTACAGGTTATTATGCGTATCTCATTTCGGGGCTCCCTGCCAGGAATATCCCCCATACCCTTGGGGCAGATTTTATGCCCTGGGTCTTAACGGTATGTTTACTCCTCTTATCCAGCTTGCTCCTTATGAAAAGCCTCTTTTATAAAAGGGAAGAGGAGAGGGTTGTCGGAATATCGCTGAAAGAGGTTGCCGGAATCCTTTCTCTTATGGCTATCATCATCGCTTATATCGCAGCCATGATCTATTTCGGTTACGTATTCATTACGCCCCCCTTTATAGCTGCCATGATGCTGATGTCCGGCTCGAGAAAACTGAAAGAGATCATTATTTTTCCCATAGGAATAACCCTCGCGGTTTACATTTTCTTTTATCGATTCTTCAACGTTTTGCTCCCTGGCGGGAAAATCTTTTAATAGGATCCTCCTATGAGTGATGTAGCCCTTGCAGCGTTAAGCGATGTTCTCCGATTGCCGAACCTTATTGCCAGCATGATGGGGGTTTTCTTCGGGCTCTTTATCGGCGCTTCTCCCGGACTTACCATATCCCTGGGGATGGTTCTTCTTCTTCCCCTCACCTTTGCCCTTTCCCCGGTGACATCTTTCTGCCTGCTGCTGGGGCTATATACTTCGGGGATGACCGGAGGCTCCATATCCGCAATACTCCTGAACATCCCGGGAACACCTTCGGCCTCGGCTACCGCTATCGACGGTCACGAAATGGCGAAGAAGGGAAGGGCGGGGGAGGCCATAGGAACTGCCGTGATTTCATCATTTTTCGGGGGTATGTTCAGCTTGGGGTGTCTGGTGTTAATCGCTCCTGCCATTGCCAAGTTTGCCCTCCGATTCGGAGCTCCTGAGCTCTTTGCCCTGGTGCTTCTGGGTTTAACCCTCATCTGTAGCTTTGGGCAGAGGTCGATCATCAAGGGCCTGATCTCTGGAGTCATCGGACTTATCTTCATGACAGTCGGGCTTGATAACATGATGGGAATCCCACGTTTTACCTTCGGTTACGTCGAGCTTCAGGCGGGAGTCTCTTTTCTGCCGGCATTGATCGGACTTTTTGCGATTCCGCAGATTTTGGAGGGGATTGTCATCGGGGCCCAGGTTATTCCGAAGTACGAGGCGAAGATCTCGGGGCTTCTCCCGAGGTTTAAAGATATAACACAACTCTTTAAGACCATGGTCTTAGGGGCCTTGGTTGGAACGGGAATAGGTGCGATCCCGGGCGCAGGGGGGCCGATAGCCGTTTTTCTCAGCTACGATTATGCCAAGAGAATTTCTAGGAATCGGACCTTATTCGGAACCGGGCTGGCCGAGGGGGTGGCGGCACCAGAATCGGCAAATAACGGTGTAGCAGGCGGGGCGATGATACCGATGCTTACCCTGGGAATCCCGGGTGATCCCATCACCGCCATACTCCTGGGTGCCTTAATGATCCAGGGGCTAACCCCTGGTCCCTTGCTGTTTCAGACAAATGCCCAGTTTGTCTACAGCGTTTTCTGGGCCTTTCTTGTGGCAAATATAATGACCCTCTTCCTTACCCTTTCCACAATAAAGGTTTGGGTCAGGCTCCTCCAGGTGCCCAAAAGAATTCTCCTGCCCATAATCGCTATCCTTTGCATCGTCGGGTCATATGCCCTGCACAATACCTTTTTTGATACAGGGGTCATGCTTTTCTTCGGACTATTGGGGTATTTCATGAGGAAGTATGAATTTCCCGTTGTCCCCATGCTCTTGGCCATAATCCTGGGTCCGGCCCTTGAAGAACACCTGAGGATATCACTCATCATTTCCCAGGGAGATCCCTCCATATTTATAAGACATCCCATTAGCCTTGTTTTCATCATAATCTCCCTCATATCCTTCATCGGCCCATTATTGAAGCGCATTAGAGCCAGCGAGGAAGAGTAGAACAGCAGAAGGCTCTTTATCATCTTCCTGGACAAGGGGCGGACCTGGTGCTTGAAGCTGCAGGCGGATATACAAAGTATGGGGAGAATGATCAAAATCAATTCGAGTTCGGGAGAGGATCTGTGCTTAACCCTGCCATAGACCTGAGGGATATGGTTCGGAATAAGCTCATATCTTCCGTTGAAGTGGTAGAAATATTTTTGAATGAAGGTTTTATTGCAGGCTGCAGCGGCTTGTGAACAAGCGGCTCCGTGGGCAAATAAAAGACCACCATTGGGTATAGAAACCGTACGGGAAACGGGGGAATAGATAGAATCCCGTGCCCATCATCTTCGGCTCGATTTTCTTTTACCTCCTGATAGATTCGGGAAAGTTGTTTATTGAAAATGGGGTAAAATTGAAAATCTCTTGCCGTAATCGTTAATTGAAGGAGGGACCTATGCAGGATCAGTGGAAAAGCGACAAGTTGGTTAGTACAGCTTGGTTAGCGGATAACCTGGATAACCCTACGATTCGAATCATCGATGTTGGCGACAGGAAGAACCCACAGGCTTACGACGAAGGCCACATACCAGGGGCGCTCCATTGGCCGTGGAAAGAATCGTTATGGGATGCAACCACTCGTGAATTTTTGCTGCCGAAGGACTTCTCTCGGTTAATGGAAAAGAGTGGCATTGGGCATGATACCACGGTCATCTTTTATAGCAATTCCTGCCAATTTGCCCATTATGCCTTCTGGATTTGTGAGATGAGGGGATACACCAAGGCGAAAATCCTCCATGGAAACCGTACTTTGTGGATCAAGGAGAAACGACCTCTGACACAGGAGGTTCCACAAGTAAAACCCGCAAGTTATCCCGTTAGGCCAACTGATGAGAGCAGTCGAATCGGGCGAGAGGGCATTTTGGCCGGTTTGAACAATCCGGACCGAGTTTTATTGGATGTCAGGTCACCGGAAGAATTTATGGGTGAAAGGGTATCTCCAAAGTGGTTTGGACCTGACTATGGTGCGGAGCGGAAGGGACACATCCCGGGTGCTCAGTATCTTTTTTATGCTGAACTGATAAACGAGGACGAAACATTCAAGTCCCTCAAGGAGCTCCGTGAATCATTTTACAAGCGAGGGGCAACCCCTGATAAGGAGATCGTTTTCTACTGCAGAATGAGTCATCGCGCTTCTATGGTGTGGTTTGTAGCTCGCTATCTGCTAGGATATACGCGTAGGAAGGTTTACGACGGTTCATGGACTGAATGGGGAAACCTTGTTGGTGTCCCCATAGTGAACGAATCTTTGGCAAAGGAACCTGTAAAATAAATTGCTTATTTGTTCTTGCTATTGCAGGTCAAAGAATAGAGAGAAATTGGTCGAACAAAGCCTCAGTAGATGGGATTTTGTTGCCGGCCCAAAGGTTTCCTTGATAGAGTTCCTCTTGTCCTCATCCAACATTCTTTATGCCAAGGATGCGGCGTGCCTCGGCAGGGGTTGCCACCTGGCGCCCAAGGCGCTCGGCCAAGTCTGCGGCCATTTCCACCATCTGGGCATTACTTGAAGCCAGCACCCCCTTTTTGAAATAAATGTTGTCCTCGAAACCCACCCGTACATTTCCTCCCAGAAGTATGGCCATAGTAATCATGGGAAGTTGAGCCTTTCCGACTCCAAGAACGCTCCACAGGGAATCGGGCGGCAGTTTGCTCTTCATGAATAAGAGGTTTTCGGGTGACGCCTCAATCCCCCATTTGATCCCCATACAGAGCTGAAAATGGGGAGGGTCATCGATCAGTCCCTTTTGAATAAGATCACCCGCTTGGTAGATATGGCCCACATCGAAGACTTCCAATTCCGGTTTTACAACGTTATCTCGCATACATTTTGCCGCAGCTTCTGCCCACTCCGGTGGGTTGATAAAGACCCGATCCCGGAAATTGATGGAACCCAAATCGAGAGAACAAAGATCAGGTTTCAGATACACTGGCTGTAGACGCTGCGATATGACGTCAGTTCCCTCCAATAATAAACCACTCGTGGTTAGGTTTACCATCATATCGCATCGTTCCCGAAAGCCTTCCAGTACTTCCTTGAAAAGTCCAACCTTGAAATCCGGCTGTCCGGTTTTCGGGTTTCTCACATGGATATGGACGATTGCCGCCCCAGCCTTGTGACACTCCACAGCCGCATCCACGATCTCCTTCGGCGTATAGGGAACGGCGGGATTCATCTCCTTTGTTGGGCGGGAACCAGTGACGGCAACGGTGATGATAATTTTTTTCTCCATAAACATCCTCCGTGAGAATTCCGGATATTACCTCACCATGCATGGCATGTGAAAAACCGAGAAAGAGCTTTACCTTTCTCCTGTATTACTCTTACGGGGTTGTTCTCGCCAGTGGATTACCATCCCTGAATCTCAGCTGACAGGGGTTTTCCACACCCCACGGATTCTTCCTAACTCTCAGCCTTGTAAACCTTGGCGAGAAACCCTCTTAGAGTATAGCCGCCGAACCCGATGTCGAGAAACGATGGTTCAACGGACGTCAGGCAGTTGGCGTTTGATTCAAAGGCGCCGTAGAGGTACGGCTCAGGTCCTTCCTGCTCTGGGTACCACCAGCCGTGCTCGATGTGGATCACCCGTTCGTCTATTCCGTCGAAAAGTTCCACCTTTTGCTTGCACTTCCCCCGTGGCGACTCAATCCAAGCCCAGTCGCCTTCGACAAGGCCCAGTCGTGCCGCCTTTGCCGGGTGTATCTGTACCACCGGGAACGGGTGATGCTTGCGCAGGCGTTCGATCTGGCGATGTTGGCTGTGGAAGAACCAGTGCACTTTAGCGCCGGTCGTTACGACGAAGGGATACTCCTTCGCCACCTTCGGCGTGCTGTATGGGCTCTCGGGCGGCTCGAAGTAGGTGGGTAACGGGTCGTAGCCGAGTGTATGCCAATGGGTCGAATAAACCTCTACCTTGCCGGTCGGCGTCTTAAAACCGCCCCCCTTGCGGTAGTAATCCGTCTCGTATTTCCCGTAACGAACTTCGTCCCAAACCCCACCAGCCTCAACGACCTCTTCCCAGGTGAGCCCGCTCTCCCGCAGCAGTTCGTCGTAGAACTCTTCCACCCTGTGCCATGGCCAATCAGTGGCGAGGTCGCAGCGCCGGAGAAGATCGCCACAGATCTCGAACTCATCCCTGGCCTCTCCGATTGGCTCAACCACCTTCTGCGTCATGACATGGCCGAAAGGGTTGACGCCCTGGTGGTCGATCAGGCGGCTCTTCTCGAAGTACGTTGTCCCGGGCAGCACGTAGTCGGCCAGCTGCGCCGTGGGAGTCATAAAGAGATCACATGCAACCGATAGCTCAACTTTCTTGAGTGCCTTATAGACTTTCTTCGAGTCGGCCCAGCCGACGATCGGGTTGCAGCCGATGTTAAACCAAGCCTTCACTGGGTATGGTTTCTCATCGATGATCGCGTGCAGGATGCTCGGGATGTGAGCGGTGAGCTTCCCGGTCGGGCCAGAAAGCAGCTTGTACTTGTCACCGCCCAGCTGTTTCTCCAAGAGCTCGGCGGGGACCGTATCGACATAGCGCCTGATCGCAGTGTTTACCCCGTAGGACCGAGGCACGGGATTTACGGTGCCGCCAGGCACATCGAGGTTACCGGTAATTGCCTGGAGGATACAAATGGCCCGCGGACTCTGGTGCGCTGAAACCGAGTGCTCGATTCCAACTCCCCAGCCAATACACGCAGGCTTTGCCGTAGCATAGAGCCTTGCCGCTTTGCGGATGTCCTCTGCCTTAACCCAGGCAATTTCCGCGACCCGTTCCGGAGGATAATCCTCGACCCGATCTAGCAGGAGTTGCCAAGCTGGCTTACACGCTACCCCCGCAACCTCATAGCTCCCACCCATGGCGGGCTTAACATCCGGACTGTCCGCCGGGAGTGGTTGGCCCCTTGCCGTGTCCCAGACAAGATAAGAGCCTTGAGAGACTGTCAGGAGTTCCCCAGTGTCATTCGACACAAGAAACGGCCCATTGGTCCAGCGCTCGACGAATTCCTGGTCGTAGAGGTCTTCCTTGAGAATTACATGTAACCACGCGAGTGCGACTGCTGCATCGGTCCCCGGTCGTAGCTGCAGCCAAACGTCCGCCCTGGCAGCAAGACGGGTCCGCCGTGGATCCACCACCACGAGATTTGGGCGGTGTTTGAGCGCCTGAATCACGGTCAGTCCGAGAATCGTGTTGTGATTGCTTACATCCGGTTGATCACCCCAGAGTACTATGCACTTAGGATTGTTACGATAGTCAGGCGTAAAGTATCCCCCATACGTCCATGTGCTTGATACACTCCGCGGCCGGAAGCACTGGGCACGTCCTGAGCCGAAGTTGTTGGGAGAGCCGAAATGGAAGGCGAAGAGATCGGCTACCCAGGCCACCTCGTCGAGCTTGGTACCATCGCCGGCAACCATTGCCCATGGCCCGTACTGATCTCGGAT
>JAUWDQ010000113.1 GCA_030608745.1 Pseudomonadota bacterium
GAGCATGCGCCTCGCCCTAGGAGGCAGGCTGAAAGTCGCCACCACCCTTGGCTACGGCCCCCGTTTCCTGCACTCCACCGGCCAACTGCACAAGGGCGATGGGACCAAGGGGCTTTTCATTCAGATTACCAATACTCCGGAGAGTGATATCGCTATCCCCGGCGAGCCATATAGTTTTGGCACCCTCATCGCCGCACAGGCGCTGGGGGACTATAAAGCCCTTGCCGACCGCGGACGTCGCCTCATGCGCTTCCACATCAAGGGGGATGTAACGGTCGGGTTGAAACAATTACGCGATAGTCAGTTCTGAAGATAAGGATAAGGGTTGAAGACATGGAGACCCGAAGACAGTTTGCCAAATGGGCAATGAGAGGTCTTGTAGGCCTTGGCCTTCTTCTCGGATCACCCTTGTCGGGGGCCCAATGGGCCTGGGCCAAGACCAAAAGGGTCATTCTGCCCAGAGGAACAAAAAGGGAAAGCCTCGTCAATAGAAACCCGGCGGATCTGGATGCCAGCAATCTCGAGGTAACCCCGTTGAAGGATTTTGGAACCATGGGGTTAACGGATCAAGAGGTGAACCTCGATACGTGGCGCCTGGAGATTGGGGGACATGTTGGAAAGCCCCTCAGTCTTGGCTACTCCCAACTCACTGACCTCCCATCCATCGAGAGGAACGTTTTGCTGATCTGTCCGGGGTTTTTCGCGAACCACGGTACATGGAAAGGCATCTCCATTAAGGAGTTGCTCCAAAGGGCGGAGATCAAGGATGGAGTCACCCATGTTACCGTACGAGGCCCGAAAGGTCCCTATGAAAAGGTGGTAAGGTACCCCATAAAGGATGTTGTGGCCAACAAAGTTTTTTTGGCCTATAAGATTAATGAAAAAGACCTTCCCCAGAAGCACGGTTTTCCGCTGCGTGTGGCGGCGGAAGATTACTATGGATATGACTGGGTGAAGTATGTGGACCGGATTACGGCCGACAAGATCTAGCGTCCCAATCCTCGATGTGTATCAATGAGATGCGCTCCATAGCTCACACATTGACGAAGTGGGAAGAAGATGGCTGGTCACCTCGGAAAGGGAGAAGAAACCTTGGAGACGATAGTCAAAAGCAAGGCCCCGGATTTGGGCATCCCTCCTGGAGCCTGTGTGATCGAGGGTAGCCTTGATCCCTGTACCATCCTTATATTCGGTGCCTCCGGTGACCTAACCGCCAGGAAACTGGTTCCGGCTCTCTATAACCTGTATCTGAACGATGGATTGCCCAAACCATGCCTCATCGTCGGCTGCGCCCGCAAGAAATGGACCCGCAGTGACTTCCAAGGGAGAATGGAAAATGCGATCAAAAAGGCTGGTAATATGGACACCTCAAAATGGCCCTCCTTCGCAGCTTCTCTCTATTTCCATCCCCTCGAGTATGATTCCCCCCAATCATTCAAAAAACTTGCCGATTTCCTGAGAGATATCGATAAGAAAGGCTCCACGGGGGGAAACAGGATCTTTTATCTTGCCATTCCCCCGTTCCTTTACAAGGCGACTGCCCAAATGCTCGGTCGGGCGGGTCTTTCGGTCAAAAGCGCAAGGGGAAACGGGTGGTCGCGGATCGTCGTTGAAAAACCCTTTGGCAGGGATCTGAAAACAGCCATTGACCTCAATCAAACCCTTCATGAAAGCTTTCAAGAAAACCAGATCTACCGGATTGATCATTACCTGGCCAAGGAAACGGTCCAGAATATGATGATTTTCCGCTTCGGCAATACCATCTTCGAACCAATCTGGAACCGCGAATACATAGATTATGTCGGCATTATTGCTGCTGAGACACTGGGTGTGGAACATCGGGCAGGATACTACGAACAGGCTGGTGTCTTAAGGGACATGTTCCAGAACCATATGATGCAGCTCTTGGCCCTGACGGCCATGGAACCGCCTTCCCTTTTCGAGGCTGACCGGGTGCGGGATGAGAAGGTTAAGGTATTTCGATCCCTCAAGCCCCTCGCCAACACCGGTCAGGAGGAGAATCTCATCCTGGGGCAATATGCCTCGGGAACCATCGATGGTAAAAAGGTACCGGGTTACCGGGATGAATCCGGCGTAAACCCCGAATCCCTCACACCAACCTTTGCCATGATGCGGGTTTTTATCGACAATTGGCGCTGGCGAGGCGTGCCCTTCTACATGGTCTCGGGCAAACGGCTGCCCAAGAAGCTCACCGAGATCGTCATCCAGTTCAGAGGGGTCCCCCACTCCATGTTCCGAACCATCCTTGGGGAACATATCATGGCCAACCAGTTGATCCTAGGGGTTCAGCCCGATGAAAGGATAACCTTGACTTTTCAGACAAAAAATCCAGGAGCGACGTTCTGTTTGCGATCGGTCACCATGGATTTTAACTATTATCAAAATTACAGTGGCCCCATACTCGATGCATATGAAAAAGTGCTCCTGGACTGTATCCAGGGGGATCACTTGCTCTTCTGGCGACAGGATGGGGTTGAACTCTGTTGGTCTTTTCTGTCACCGATACTGGAACAGTGCGAAACTTGTCCCGAACGGGCGGAACAACTTCACCTTTATGAATCCGGGACTTGGGGGCCCCAGGCCACCCAAGCATGGATGAGGCAGATTACAGGTAGTAGATTGAGGTAGATTGGTTTTCCGAAAGGAGGGATAACATCATGGAAACCTATTATGACCCGCAGGACCTTCCGAAGTTCGAGGAGATCACAGAGGACGCATCAGAACTGGGCAAAAAGTTCTTCGACTACTATGGTGCTGTATTCGCCGAAGGGGATCTCACCGAGAGGGAGAAAGCCCTCATTGCCCTTGCGGTAGCCCATACTATTCAGTGTCCCTACTGCATTGATGCCTACACTCAGACTTGTCTGGAAAAGGGGTCCAACTTGGGAGAGATGACAGAGGCCATCCACGTGGCCGTTGCCATACGAGGAGGTGCTTCCCTCGTCCATGGGGTCCAGATGCGCAAGATTGCCAAGAAACTATCCATGTAAAAAAGGGATAACCAAATGTGTGCTGAGCCATTAATGCAAAACACCCTTAAGCCGTTAGAAAAGAATGCCTTGTCCGTGGAGTCCTTTCGTCTGACCCTCTCGAGGCATGGGCTTGAGCTAACCCGTGGCCATACAAATACCTTACAGATCAACGTGGGTCTGCTCTGTAACCAAGCGTGCCGCCACTGTCATCTGGAAGCCGGGCCCAACCGCATGGAGGTGATGGACGCGAAGACCGTGGATGAGGTAATAGCATTTGCCCAACGGGGCCATTTTCAGGTAATCGACATTACCGGCGGGGCGCCGGAACTGAACCCGAACCTGACCGACATGATCGAGAGGCTCTCACCCCTTGCGCCGAGGATTATGCTCCGTTCCAACCTCACCGCCCTGACCGATGGGAAGCGTGATTCCCTGGTGGACGTCTGCAGAAAGCACCGCACCGTGATCGTGGCGTCCTTCCCTTCTCTCAACACGACCCAGGCGGAAGCCCAGCGGGGAAAGGGGATATTTGACAAATCCATACTCACCCTAAAGAGGCTCAATTCCATTGGATACGGACACGATGGATCGGATCTTGAGCTTGATTTGGTGTCCAATCCCACCGGTGCCTTTCTTCCCGCCTCACAGGTCCAGGAAGAGAAGAGGTTTCGCCGCGATCTCCAAAAAAAGTGGGGAATCACCTTCAATCATATCCATACCTTTGCCAATGTCCCCCTGGGAAGATTTCGCCAGTGGCTCAGGCATTCGGGCAACCTTGAAAAGTACCTTCAGAACCTCGCTTCGCACTTCAATCCCTGTGCTGTGGAAGGGCTCATGTGCCGCACGCTCATCTCCGTCTCATGGGATGGATATCTCTATGACTGTGATTTTAATCTGGCCAAAGGGCACTATATGGGTGGGCGGAAGATCCACATTTCTGAAATGGATGGGGCCCTTAAACCGGGAACTCCCATTGCTGTGTCGGACCACTGCTATGCCTGTACAGCGGGCTCAGGTTTTACCTGAGGGGGGGCCATTGTGGCCTGAGTTCAGGTCATATCTCGGATACACCGGATGTGATATGAAATGAAGCCAGAGGTACAACGCTACCGCAACTTTGAGGCCCTTAGCAGCGCGGCTGCTGAGTTCACCTGCAGGCTGGCCGGGGAATGCGTGGAAAAGCACGGTATTTTTACGGTTGCTCTTTCGGGCGGCAATACCCCTCGGCCATTGTATGAAGCCCTGGCCAAACCGCCCTTTAACACCAGGATCCCCTGGCGCGGCATCCACCTTTTCTGGGGAGACGAACGCTGTGTGTCGTCGGATCATCCGGAAAGCAATTTCGGGATGGCCTTTCGTGCGCTGGTTTCAAAGGTACCCATCCCCTCCCAAAACGTTCATCGCATACCGGCGGAGATAGAGCCCCCCGAGGATGCGGCAGAAGCCTACGAGAAGATCCTCCGTGAATTCTTTGAGCCCTCGGTCAAAAAGAATACGCATTCCAACGCTCCCTGCGGGAGCGAACGCTTCCCCTCTTTTGATCTGATATTGTTGGGGGTCGGAAAAGACGGACACACCGCTTCCCTTTTCCCGGGTGACCAAGCCGTGGAGGAGGAAAAACGCTGGGTGGCGGCGGTTCGTGCGCCCCATAGCTCTCCCCCTGTTCCCCGAATCACCCTGACCCTTCCAGTGATTAACAGGGCCCAATGTGTTTTATTCATGGCGTCGGGATCCGGCAAGAGGGAAGTGATTCGCTCGATTTTGGAGGATTTTTCTCCGGCAACTCGATTGTATCCTGCCGCCAGGGTGAACCCTGAGGGCAGGCTGATCTGGCTGATTGATGAAGGGGCGGCATGACCCCAAAAGGGACTGGGAATCCGATCTGAGCGGATCTCCAGCTGGTGACAATGGGCTCGATGATAGGTTTCGGCAATTCTCTGGAAGCAAAACGACCTCGGCATTCCACCTGGGCAAACCCCGGTCGTGAAGGCCTTGTCATTTTCACGCGGTATCCCGAGCCCGGAAAGACCAAGACCCGCCTCATTCCCTCCCTCGGGCCGGATGGAGCCGCGGGACTCCACCGTAAAATGACCGAACGCACCCTGACCCTTGCAAGACAGCTCCGGAGTTATCGCCCCGTTTCCGTCGAGGTTCGCTATGAAGGTGGTAACAAACGTCTCGTGGAACAGTGGCTCGGGGCGGATTTCACTTATCGCCCCCAGGGAAGGGGAGATCTTGGCGAGCGCATGGCGCGCGCATTCCACGAGGCTCTTCAAGCCGGACTGGACCGGGTTGTCCTGGTGGGGACTGATATACCAGATATCACGGTTGGGATCCTCCTGCGGGCCTTTGAAAACCTGAGATACACAGATTTGGTACTCGGACCTGCCCGGGATGGCGGCTACTATTTGATCGGGTTGCGCCAGGGCTTTCCCCAACTATTCGTTGATATGCCCTGGGGGACGGCAAAGGTCCTGGAAAGGACCGGGCAGATTGCAGACGACCTCGGGCTTTCGGTGGTGCACTTGGAGACCCTCGACGACGTGGACCGTCCGGAGGACCTCCACCTATGGGAAAAAGCAACAAAACATATGCCTAAACCTCATCTCCTCCCGCGTATTTCCATCATTATCCCGACGCTCAACGAGGCAGCGAATCTCGTCACAATTCTGGAGAGCACCCGGAACGCCTCCGATGTGGAGGTGATCGTCGTCGATGGAGGGAGCACCGATGAAACAGTTGACGTCGCAAGGGACTGGGGCACAAAGGTGCTCACCATCGAACCCGGGCGTGCCAGGCAGATGAATGCCGGCGCCGCTCGGGCCACGGGCGACGTGCTCCTCTTTCTGCATGGCGATACGCGCCTGCCCAGGGGGTATGAGAATCACATCCGGAAGATCCTGGCGCACCCACGGGCTGTAGCTGGAGCTTTTCGGCTACGGGTCGATGCAAATCTTTCCGCGCTTCGGATCATGGAGAGGTTGGTCAACCTGCGATCACGGCGCCTTCAATTCCCTTACGGCGACCAGGCGATCTTCCTGAGAGCGGATCTGTTCCGGGAAATGGGCGGTTTTCCGGACATGCCGATTATGGAGGACTTTGAGCTGATTCGACGGCTTCGTCGGCGGGGCCGCATTGTGATAGCCCCCGTTCCCGTCCTTACATCGGCCCGCCGCTGGGAGAACCTCGGCATCGTACGAACAACCCTCATCAATTATGCCATACCTCTGGCCTACTATTTGGGGGCTTCACCGTCGCTCCTCGCCCGATGGTACCACGGGAAACGGGGAATTCAAACATGAGGAATGTTCCCCAAAACAGAACTCCCGTATCCTCGTCAGACTTTCTAAGAGGACCTGTGAAGAGCCTCCATAATCTCAAATTATCCAAGGATGATGTAACCAATTCTCCCCTGTGGCCCGGCATCTGGAACGTTATGTTCCCTTCTGCAGGAATTCGATCAAGATCTTATTGGGGAGCAAAAAAAACGCGATCTTGGAGGGCTGGGTGCATTTCCGCTTAAAGCTCCGATCGTAGCCGACACATTCCACCGGTTCACGAACCATGCTGAATCCTCTCTTCGTCAACTGCTCCGTTACCCCCTCAATATCGTCAACTTCAAAGCATATATGGTGTAGGCCGCCTCCTCTTTTCTTGAGAAATTGGGTTACGGGTGAGCGATCATCGATCGGCTCAAGGAGCTCAATGTAAACGTCTTGTCCATCTCCCAGGGGTACAAAGCTCGCCGAGACTCCTTGAATGGGATCTGGTTCGGGGGGTGTCATTTCAGTGAATCCTAAAGCTCGAAATATTTCGGCAATATCCGATATATTTGGAAAAACCAAGCCGATATGATTCAATTTCATAGCCATAAATCCCCCGATGCAATACCTCATCCTCGGCCCCGTAGCCACACCCCCACATATCTTTTTAATGAGATATGCAAAGCCTTGTCAAGAGGGATGAGGCTGGGCTTCTTTTGCCGTCTCGTACAAGGTTTAATCTACTATGTATTCAATAGAAACGCCTGCCAAATTAGTAACCCTGTTTCGCTTAGACTGATATTTCCTCTGCCACAAGACAAATTGAAAGGCACCAGTTCTTCCCCATCCAAGCCCCAGGTTTGGCAACATCCCCAGGATCCAATCAAATGAAAAAATACAGCATTTTTTTCCTCGAAATACATAGTTACCCCCATTGATTGGTCCCCAGGTAATTGGCAAGTTAGTAGTTAATGAACTGTAACATGTGAGGCCCAAGGTGACAATTTTGTATCCTGCAAGGGCAGCAACCCAAATCAGCTGGAAGGGGGAAAAGGAAACGTGTCAGGCATAAGTAAATACAGCGGCGCGGGTAGTTAATGATCACTTTTATAAATTTTAAAGGAAGCGTTCAGCATAAAACCATTGAACGGATGATGAAAAAAAAGGGTGAATAACGTAGTCGGTCAAAACACGAGAGAACCACAGGGTATCCATATCATGGCCAAACCGATCGGGCCGGTATGCAACCTCAATTGTGAATACTGTTTTTATCTTGAGAAACAAGCACTCTTTCCCAAAGATGAAAAATACCGTATGTCCGATAAAGTGCTTTCCGCTTACATTACCAAATACATCACTTCACAACCGACCCCGGAAGTTGAATTCGTCTGGCAAGGAGGAGAGCCGACGCTCCTCGGGCTCGATTTCTTTAAGCGAGCCATAGAACTTCAGAGACCCTACAGCGGTCAAAAAATCATAAAAAATTCCCTTCAGACAAATGGCATCTTACTCACCGATGAATGGTGTGTATTTTTAAAGCAACATGACTTCCTGGTAGGCATTAGTCTCGACGGCCCCAAAGAGATCCATGATCGTTACCGCCGTGATCGTGGTGGAAAGGCTACGTTTGATAAAGTGATGCGGGGACTTAAGCTTCTGCAAAAACATGGTGTTGAATATAACGTTATGGCCTGTGTTGCCAAAGAAACGGCTTATCGACCGCTTGATGTATACCATTTCTTTAAAGAACAGGGCGTTGAGTTCATTCAGTTCTTTCCTATTATTGAACGCATGGCAGATAAAAAAACTAAGCGGTCTCAGTTGCGATTGGCTGGCCCTTCAACTTTGGATAAGGAAGAAAAGAATACACACGTGACTCCCTGGACTGTTGAACCTGAAAAGTATGGGGATTTTCTCATCGCCATTTTTGATGAATGGGTGAGGAATGATGTAGGGAAAATAAACGTTATGAATTTTGAATGGGCGCTTCATGCATGGATAGGAAATCCATCACCTATTTGTATATTCGCCAAACAGTGCGGCCATTCGGTTATTGTAGAACATAACGGCGACGTGTATGCCTGCGACCACTGCGTATATCCACAACATCGATTAGGGAACATCCTTGCGGACAATCCTGTAAAGATGGTGGAGCGATCTATCGCCAATGGATTCGGCGTATCTAAAGAGACAGCTTTGCCGCGTTGGTGCCGAGAATGTGATGTGTTAAAAGCATGCTGGGGAGGATGCCCTAAGCAC
>JAUWDQ010000257.1 GCA_030608745.1 Pseudomonadota bacterium
CTGAGCACGAAATTATAGAGCGCTGCAGTGCTGCAGTCATGCGGTTAGGGCCCTGCACATTCTAACAAGTGGTGAAGCGAACTCCAGAATGGTCGAAAAAATATTCCTGAGCGGCGAAGAGTTCCTTTTTCAAGTATCTCGAGACAAAGAGCAGAGAGGATACCCATAGGGTAGATGGAAAAGGGGGTACCGTGAAGGCAAAACGAGGTCCGAAACAGGAGCTCAAGATATGGAAAGAAACGACTCTCGCTAACGCCCTTAACCGATTTCCCGAGAGAAGGGAGACCTTTAAAACAGCCTCAGAAATCGAATTGAACCGCCTTTACACCCCACTGGACCTGGAAGTGTTCGATTATTCCGAAAAACTGGGCTTTCCGGGTGAATATCCCTTTACGAGGGGAGTGCAGCCAACCATGTACCGGGGCCGACTCTGGACCATGAGGCAATACGCCGGCTTTGCCACTGCGGAGGAGACCAACAAGCGCTACCGATATCTCCTGGATCACGGCCAGACGGGTCTCAGCATGGCCTTCGACCTTCCCACCCAGATCGGTTACGATTCCGATTATCCCCTGAGCACCGGGGAGGTGGGAAAAGTTGGTGTGGCCATCGATACCCTGGCGGACATGGAGACCGTCTTTCAGGGAATCCCCCTAGACAGGGTCTCCACTTCCATGACCATCAATGCAACGGCGGTTATCCTCTTGGCCATGTATATCGCCGTGGCCGAAAAGCAGGGGGTAAAGCCGCAGTCCATCAGGGGAACTACCCAGAATGAGATCCTTAAGGAATACGTGGCTCGGGGAACCTATATCTTTCCCCCCCAGGAATCCATGAGAATCGTAACGGATATCTTCGCTTTCTGCAAGGACCACCTTCCCCAATGGAATACCATCAGCATCAGTGGCTACCACATGAGGGAAGCGGGTTGCACCGCGGTCCAAGAGGTCGCCTTCACCATGGCCGACGGCATTGCCTATGTTGAGGCAGCCATCAAGGCCGGAATGGATGTGGACTCTTTCGCCTCCAGACTCTCCTTCTTCTTCGGCTGTCACAACAACTTCCTGGAGGAAATTGCCAAGTTCAGGGCGGCGCGCAGGCTCTGGGCACGGATCATGAGGGAGCGATTTGGCGCCAAGAAGGACACTTCATGTATGCTCCGCTTCCATACCCAGACGGCGGGATGCACCCTCATCCCTCAGCAGCCCGACAACAACATCATCAGGGTGACGCTTCAGGCATTGGCGGCCGTATTGGGGGGTACACAATCCCTCCACACCAACTCCCGGGACGAAGCCTATGCCACTCCTACCAAAGATTCCGTAACCATCGCCTTAAGGACTCAACAGGTCATTGCCCACGAAAGCGGCGTCACGGATATCGTGGACCCTCTGGCGGGCTCTTTTGCCCTCGAGAAACTGACCGATGATATCGAGGCCAAGGCCCTCGAGTATATAGAAAAGATCGATTCAATGGGAGGTGCTATTAAGGCCATCGAATCCGGATTCATGCAAAATGAAATTCTCAATAGCGCCTACACCTACCAGAAGGCAATCGAGAATCAAAATCTCATCATCGTGGGCTTAAACGAATTCGTCACCGAGGAAGAGTCCCTCAGGGATGTCTTGAAGATAGACCCCGAGGTGGAGAGATATCAGAGGGAAAAACTGGCGAGGGTCAAAGCGAAGAGGGACCTCAGCCGAATCAAGAGGACCTTGGGGGCGCTGAAGGAAGCAGCGGAGGGAAATGGGAATATTGTCCCCCCCGTTTTGGATGCGGTAAGGGCCTACGCCACCGTGGGGGAGATATCGGACACGCTGAGGGATGTCTTCGGGGAATACAGGGAAAGCTAACGCCTCCGTTTCGTAGGCGGCTCTGCGGTGCTGCAGTCATGCGTTCAGGGTTTTGCAGATCTTAATTCTAATAGGAAGCAAATTGGCTCTGAGAGTTTCTTTTCAAAGTTCCCAGAGATCCTAACTTGACCGAACGAAGACTTCAAGGGGAGAATCCATGAAAGGGGAGAGGAAAATCCGAGTACTTATCGCAAAGCCCGGATTGGACGGACACGATCGGGGTGCCAAGGTCATCTCGAGGGGCCTGCGGGATGCCGGGATGGAGGTTATCTATACCGGAATTCGGCAAACCCCCGAACAAATTGCGGCCACGGCTATCCAAGAAGGCGTCGATGTTGTCGGGCTTAGTTGCCTCTCCGGAGCCCACAACCACCTCTTCCCGCGAGTCGTTGAAGCCTTAAAGGAGAGGGGTTCGGGGGATATTCCAGTCTTCGGAGGGGGCATTATTCCATTAGATGACATCCCTGTGCTGAAGAAAGCCGGAATCAGGGAAATCTTCCAACCAGGGACAACCATACAGGATATCGTTCAGTTTATCGAGAACCTCATCCAACGCTAAAGGGGACCCGTCAACCCCCGGCAAGGAGGTTGCTGAAATGGTAAAGAGGATAGATCACATAGCCATTGCGGTACATGATATCGATGAAGTGGCTCGATTTTATACGGGCATCCTCAAATTGGACCTCTCCGGTGTGGAAGTAGTCACGGAGCAGAAGGCCAAGGTCGGCTTTTTGAAAATCGGAGAAAGTAATATCGAGCTGGTTCAACCTGCCAGCGACGATTCCCCCCTCGTCAAATTTCTGGAAACAAGGGGGCCCGGAATCCACCATATTTGCCTCGAGGTAGAGGATATCGAAAAAGAGGTAGAGGAACTGAAGAAACAGGGCGCCCGCATGATCGATGAAATGCCCCGTCCAGGCGCCCACAACACTAGGGTAGCCTTTATTCACCCTAAAAGCTCGGGCGGGGTCCTCATCGAGCTGAACCAGTTGCCCGAGCGGCACTAAATTCCCATTAAGCAAATTATATGTGATGATATAAATAATATTTGGGTATAGGAGAGAATACAAGCAATTCTAAATAATGAAGAGAGAAATCAAAAAGTTTAAGAATAACATCCTATACTTTCTATTCCTCGCGATCATAGAGGTCATAGGCCTCCTTCCCCGGAGAATGGCCTTACGAGTGGGTGGAATCACGGGCCGTTTGGCCTTCCACTGCCTGCGAAAACCCCGAAAGATGACCATTGGAAACCTTGCGATGGCCTTTAATGGGGAAAAGAGTAGGCAGGAAATCCTGGTATTGGCCAGAGAAGTCTTTGCGAACTTGGGAAAGAATGCCTTTGAGTGTTTCGTACTAAACAGACGTCCCCTCCAGGAAATCAACAAAGTCGTGACCTCAAAGGGAGAGGAAAAGATCAAGGAGGCCCTCAAGAGGGGGAAAGGTATTATCTATATCGCGGCCCATTTGGGCAACTGGGAGCTTATGGGCGCCTATCTTGCATTTAAGGGGTACCCCGTTAATGTAATCGCCAGATCCGTTTATGACGAGAGGATTAATCGAATTCTGCTCAGATTTCGATCGCAATACGGGGTGAAAACCATACTGAGGGGCAGAAGGAGGAGAGGAGAATCCATCGCCACATCGACCAAGGAGATTCTGAGGACCCTTAGGAGAAATGAGCTCCTTGGGATATTGATCGACCAGAACGTCAAGGGAATCGATTCGGTCCCGGTCACTTTCTTGGGAATACCAACCAGTGCCCCTTCCGGTGCTGCTTCCCT
>JAUWDQ010000188.1 GCA_030608745.1 Pseudomonadota bacterium
CACCGGCAGAGATGGCTTGATAAAGGTATTCCTTATTCTTATGCATTGTCAGAATCAATATCTTCAGGTCGGGGTGAATCCTTTTGATATCGCGAGTTGCTTCTATTCCCCGCAGATTTGGCATTGAAATGTCGAGGATAATCATATCAGGAGTCAATTTCTTCAAGAGCTCAACGAGCGCGAGGCCATCACTCACCTCTTCGACGACTTTATAATCAACAACCTCTTCGATGATCTTTCTGACTCCCTGGCGAAAAAGAGTGTGATCATCGACAAGCACAATTCGATAAGAAGTCATGTTCAGCCGCCCTTTTTGTTCGTTGGGATAGCAAAACTAATTCTGGTGCCTTTCCTCCTTCGACTCCACAAGTCGAGAGATCCTCCCAACATGCGCACTCGTTCATCCATGGCGGTTAACCCCATTCCCTTCACAGTTCCATCTTTCGTAAAGACCTTTTCCACATCAAAACCATTTCCGTTATCTTCAACAAGAAAAGAAACATTATCTGACTGTTTCTTGATAGCAATAAAAAGATGGGTTGCGTCTGCACATTTTCCAATATTTGTAAGAGCCTCCTGGAATATCCTGTATATAATCATTTGGGTTTCCCTTGGAAAGAGAGCATTGAGCTCTGGGATGTCCACTGAACTCCTAATATCATAATGTTTCGTGAAGTCACCCACTAACCATCGTAGGGCAGCAGAAAGGCCGAGGTCTTCTAAAATAGAAGGGCTCAAATCCCGGGAAATGCGCCGAACATTCTCTATGATCTGATTTATGTACTGTAGCGTTTGTTCACACTCTTCTTTGAGCGCGATTTGATCCTTCCGTAATTTCTTTTCCATAGATTTTAGCTGAAGTTTTAGAACCATCAAGGCTTGCCCCAATTCATCGTGGAGTTCTATGGAGATTCGCCTGCGTTCAGTTTCCTGGGCCGTCAGGAGATGGGAGGACAGGAATCGGAGTTTCTTTTCCGATTCCCGCAGCGCCCTTTCCGCCTGCTTGCGCTCCGAGATGTCTCGAGCGACGACACACATCACCCTTCTTCCATTGTAGGTGATGAGTTTGGCACTAACTTCAACGTCCACCAGAGGACCGTTTTTGGGACGATACTTGCGTTCGCCATGGAAGTGCTGTTTTTGGCTTAAAACAAGCCCAAAATGATCATGAATACTCTCCCTTTCATGCGCTACGTAATCGTAAACGGTCAGGTTTTTCAATTCTTCAGGGGTGTACCCCAGTAATCTCTGAAACGCGGGGTTTGATTCCAGAACGCGTTTCGTTTCCACATCCAGAAGATGGATGGCTTCCGCCATCTGTTGTATTACTGCATAGTAGAGCTCTTCACTCTGTTGCAGCTTCCCCATTGTTCCCTCGTCGGAATACACAAATGAGATTAAGAAACTTTGGTGTTCAACTTAGTGGAACATTGAGATGTTTTAGCTAAATTTTTTGCCAGATCTGCATATACGTTTATGGATGGAAATATCTCTCTTGATTTCCTTCTCCCTTCCTTTTCAAGGACTCCTTTAAAACATGATGTCAAAACGATGTCAAGAGGTAAATGGGATCATTTCTTGTGTGCCCACGGGGTAGATGGAATAAGGGGGGTAGGATCACGGGTTCGAACGGATGCTATTAGAAATCCAAAATCCCGCCGGATTCTGTCAGATCACCCTAACCTGAGGTATCCAATAGGACTGACTTTTTCATCATAGGGTTACCTATGAAAATAAAATCCTTAAGGATGAGAGCTACCATTGCCATTACGAAGACAAAAAAAGAAAAGCAGATTCAGAAATGGCCCTGATTTATTTAAGTCAAGGCTTTTGTAAATTTTTGCTGGAAGTGCTGGGGGATGAACTCAGTACTCTTCTGTTGTAGTCGCCTGCTGTGAATTCCCCCTTGTCCAGCTCTCGTATTTGGGAGTCTCAACAGAGTTTTAATCTTGCTTCATTGGGGCTAAGGTGAAATCTGATATCTGCTACCTTTACCAATTTCGTTTGTTTGCGTTTGAGTTAATCAAAGGAATGGTGCAAATTGGTTTACGGAAAACCCTATAGGGACATAGAGAAATGGGTTTGCACTAAAGTTCCATGGAAAAAACAGTTGTCCTTGAGCGTAATATGCAGGACGAGGGTGGCCAGGAAATCCCAGTTACATTTTCGGTTGATTTCATCCACATCTTATGCGAAGATGCCGGTGGATTTGATGGAGAGAGAACCGGTGAGCAGGGCGGAGATTATCGTCGTTGGCAGGGAGATCCTGACTGGGAGAACCCTAGACACCAACTCCAATTGGTTGGCCAAGAGGATCACGGCCTTGGGAGGAAACGTCAAACGGGTCGTAGTGGTAGATGACAAGATCGATTCCATCTGCGGGGAGGTGAAGACTGCCCTGGGGAATAACTCCTATCTCATCGTGACAACGGGTGGGTTGGGGCCTACCGCCGATGACAAAACCCTCGAAGCCCTGGCCATAGCTGCGGGACTCCACATGGAGCTCATTGCCGAGGCCCTTGATTTCGTCAAGGGGAGATACACCTTCTTCAAGGAGCAGGGTTTCATCGATTCCGATGAGGTCACGCCCAGCAGAAAGAAAATGGCCATATTCCCCAAGGGAGCGGAGATGATTCCAAACCCTGTTGGTGCAGCCCCTGGGGTGAAATTGTGGGCCGGGAAAACCCTCATCCTCTCCCTTCCAGGGGTTCCCAAAGAGATGAGGGCCATCTTCGAGGAGTCCCTGGTGAGAGACCTTAGGGACCTATTCGGAAAGCGTTTTTTTCTCGAGAAGACGATGAGCACCATTTGGGGGATGAATCGAGGCTTGGGGAGATCCTTGACAAGGTGATGAAGGAGGTTCCAAGGGTATATCTGAAATCGAGGCCCACCCATTTCGGCAGGGATGTGAGGCTAGAGGCTACCCTGACGGCCACGGGCGACGGTGCGGATGAGCTTGAGGCCAGGGTCCAGGAGGCCATTTCAAAGATCGAAAAGAGGTTGCCACGTGGAGGGTAGGTTGGGGATAGCAGGGCCTTCCTGCATGCCAAATAAATTGAGGAGGAGAGAACCCACTTTAGGCTGTATGCCTGCCAATTCTCATTAGGGCCATTCCGGTCAGCGGGATTCATAGTTGTTTAAGCCAAAAGGTAAAATCACTGGAAAATGGAGCTGACATGACCGTTGGCATCATCCAGATGACAAGCGGGACATGGAGGGAATTCGGTGTTGTTGAGGTGGACCACGACTTTCGGGTCGTTGGGTTTCAGGAAAAACTGGCACGACTTTCAGTGGCCAATATATAATGATTCCATAACCGATACCGATATTGTCGTTATCCCAAAGGGAGTGAGATTATGAATGTCCCGATGAGATGCGGTTGAGCGGAAGATGAAGTACCACGGCGAGCCGGAAAATCGGAGATTAAAGAGGGCGATCATTCACCAAATCCGGCAGAGGGGTAGGATAACCTTCCGGGAGTTTATGAACCTCTGCCTCTATCACCCTTTATACGGATACTATTGTTCGAGTGGGGAGAAGATCGGGAAGCGGGGAGACTATTATACCAGCCCTTGTGTTCATCCCATATTTGGACAGTTTATCGCCAAACAGATATATCAGATGTGGGCTCTCATGGGGAAAAAATCGGACTTCCGAATCGTGGAATTTGGTTCGGGAAAAGGCCTCCTCTGCCATGACATCCTCTGCTATCTTCGCAGGGAAACCCCAGCATTTTTTGGGAGTTTATCCTACCAGATGGTGGAGACGAGCCCATTTTTTCGGAGGGAGGGGAAAAATCTCCTCTGGGAAAATGGGTTCGGGGAAAAGGTACAATGGGTCATCCCCAAGGAGTTGGAATCGGAGAATTTTCGGGTCCAAGGGTGCATTCTCTCCAACGAGCTGATCGATTCATTCCCGGTGCACCTGGT
Organism: Pseudomonadota bacterium; assembly: GCA_030608745.1. GTDB lineage: Bacteria > Desulfobacterota > BSN033 > WVXP01. The sequence continues at coordinate 3,930 of JAUWDQ010000188.1, forward strand.
TACCCTCAAAGATGGCTATCTCCGGGAAATATATGTAACCCACAGGGATGGTCAGTTTCGTGAGGAGCTCGGGGAACTATCTTCTAGCAAACTCGAAGATTATTTTGGAAATCTGGGCGTTGTTTTGGCAGAGGGCCAACGAGCTGAGGTCAACTTAACAGCCCTTGCCTGGATGGAGATGGTGAGTCGGATTTTAACGCAGGGATTCGTCATCACCATCGATTATGGCCATGATGCGGAGAGCCTTTATTCCCCTTTTCGGATGAATGGAACCCTTCTCTGCTATTATGGGCATACCTGGCATGATAACCCTTACGAGAGGATTGGGCTCCAGGATATAACCTCCCACGTCGATTTCACCAGTCTGACGATCAAAGGGAGGGAGATGGGCCTGCAAAGGGTTGGTTTAACCACCCAGTATCGGTTCCTCATCGGTTTGGGATTTTTGGAAGAGGCCCAAAAGATAGTGGGAGAAGACCAGTCCTCCCTCGAGGGGATCAGAAATCGATTGGCCATGAAGACCTTGATTCTTCCCGATGGGGGGATGGGGGATGTGTTCAAAGTACTTATCCAACACAGAGGGTTGGAAACCCCTCAACTCGACGGATTTCGCGGTATGGAAACCCTCTGAAGCGTTCCGTTTTCCTTCCTTTCATTGTGGGATGCAATGTGGGGGGCTTAAGAGGGTGTGATCATGAGGATGAAGATCATGGCCGGTTTGCCCTGCCACCGCGTATATCTGCGTGATTACTAAGTCTTGAGTGAATAAGTTCGATGACGAACTTATGAATCGAAGGACTAAGTCCTGAGTTCGAGATTGATCATATCCCCACGGGTAAAACCCATGCGGCGGAAGAATTGGAGTAAGTCCCAATCGTCCCAATTGACCAAGGTATATATGTTTTTCACTCCTGCTTCCCTAAAATTCTTAATGAGCTCCTCCATCAATGCCTTTGCAACGCCCCTATTCTGATATTTGGGGTCGACCCCCAAGGTGTCGATCCAACCCACCGATGCCGGCACGCCAAATTCCCAGCCGCTGATCTCCCCAAAAATGAATCCGATGACCTTGTTTTCCAGTTCGGCTACTATGCCGGTGGGCGGGCTGTTAGGCTCCACCGCCCTCACTTTCTTTTTCCAGAAGGACTGACGTTTTTTTCCCAGTATGCGTTGATCTATTTCGACAATATCTTCTACATGAGAAGAGCTGATGGGCCTTAAAGAGACTCTTTTCAAGAAATCGTC